>DATHJG010000783.1:0-7238 GCA_035489875.1 Solirubrobacteraceae bacterium
GGGTGAACGCTGTGTGTCCCGGCGTCTTCCTGACGCCCATGTGGGAGGGCATCATGCGCGACCGCGACGAGCGCTTCGGCGACTCCGCGGGCGAGCGCTACCTGCAGGACCTCGCGGGCCGCGCGCCGCTCGGCCGGAGCGGCGAGCCGGAGGAGCTGGCCTCCGTGGTCGCGTTCCTGCTCTCAGACGCCAGCTCCTTCGTAACGGGGCAGGCACTCAACGTCGACGGCGGCCTGGAGATGGACTGATGACGTCCCCCCAGCCGTTCTCGCTGCTGCTCAGCCTCTTCGGCGACCCGGAGATGAACGCGATCCTGTCGCTCGACGAGACCGTGCGCGGCTGGCTGCGAGCCGAGGCCGCGCTCGCCGAGGCCCAATGCGCGGCCGACCTGCTCAGCGCCGACGCCACGGCGGCCATCGTGCGTGCCGCCGTGCCGGAGAGCATCGACATGGATGCGCTGCTGGCGTCGGCGCGCAACGTCGGCTACCCGATCCTGCCGCTCGTGCGGATGATCGACGCCGCCGCCGGATCCGCGGGCCAGGGACGCGTCCATCTGGGCGCGACGACGCAGGACATCATGGACACCGGCCTCGCGCTGCAGCTCCAGCGCGCGGCCGCCCGGCTCCAGCAGCTCACGCAGGCCCTCGGCGACGCGCTGGCGCTCCTGGTCGAGCGCGAGCGGGACACGGTGATGGCCGCGCGCACGCACGCCCAGCAAGCCGTTCCGACCACGTTCGGCGCGAAGATCGCGGTCTTCCTCGGAGAGGTCACGCGTCATCGTGAGCGCCTGACGTCCGCCGCGGAGCGCGTCGCGTTCGTCTCGCTGCACGGCGCGGGCGGCACGTCGGCCGCGCTCGGCGAGCGGGCCGCCGAGGTGCGCGCGTCGATGGCGCAGCGGCTCGGACTGCGCGCGTCGGCCGTTCCGTGGCATGTCGCGCGCGACGGGATCGCCGAGCTCGGCCAGGTGAGCGCGCAGCTCGCCGCCACGACCGCGCGCCTCGGGCGCGAGGTCGTCGCGCTCTCGCGCACGGAGATCGGCGAGCTCGCCGAGCGCGAGGGCCACCACCGCGGCGCGTCGTCCACGATGCCGCAGAAGACGAACCCGATCGGCTCCGAGGCAGCGATCGGCATGGCGATCGCGGCGGGTGCGACCAGCGCCGCCCTGCTGCGGGCCATGGAAGCCGGGCACGAGCGGGCGGCCGGCGAGTGGCAGGTCGAGTGGCACGTCCTGCCGCAGGTGCTCGCGTTGAGCGCCGGCGCTCTCGCGACCGCCGGTGAAGTCGCCCGCGAGCTGCAGGTCCGCCGCGACGCGATGCGCAGCAACGCGGGCGACGGCCGCGGGCTGATCATGGCCGAGGCGTACATGATGCGGCTGGCGCCGACGCTCGGGCGCGAGCGCGCGCACGACCTCGTATACGAGGCCGCGCAGCAGGCGCGCGGCGACGGTCTGGACCTCGAGGGGGCGCTCCGCGCGGTCGGGCGCGCGCGCGGCATCGCGCAGCTCGCCGCGCTCGAGCCGCTGGGACCGGAGGACCACCTCGGCCAGACCGGCGCGGCATGCGCGGAGGCGCTCGCGGCATGGCATGCGCCGGGCGGCGACGCGCCCGCCGCGCTCGCGAGCAGGGAGGCGTCATGACCGCGCTGCTCTCGATGCAGGACGTGCGCAAGCAGTTCCCGAACGGGACCGTCGCGCTCGCGGGCGTCGACCTGGACGTGCAGCCGGGGTCCGTCCACGGGCTCGTGGGCGCGAACGGGGCCGGCAAGTCCACGCTGATCAAGATCCTCGCGGGCGCGCTGACCCCGACCGGCGGGAGCGTGGCCTGGCAGGGCGAGCCCGTCACGTGGCGCACGCCGGCCGACGCCCAGACGTCGGGCGTCGCGACGATCTACCAGCACATCCCGCTCGCGCCGACGCTCTCCGTGCTCGAGAACGTCTTCCTCGCCCGGCGGGGATGGCGGCGGAAGCCACGGGAGCTCGAGGGCGAGCTCGCCGCGCTGAGCGCGCGGCTCGGCTACGCGGTCGACCCGTATGCGCTCGTCGGCGACCTCGCGATCGGTGCGCGCCAGATGGTCGCGATCCTGCAGGCGCTCGCGCAGCAGGCGCGGCTCGTCGTCATGGACGAGCCGACCGCCTCGCTCTCCCAGGGCGAGCGACAGGTCGTGTTCGACGCCGTCCGGCGCCTGAGCGCGGACGGCACGGCGTTCCTCTACGTCTCGCACTTCCTCGACGAGGTGCTCGATCTCACCGACCGGGTGACGGTCCTGCGCGACGGCCGCGTCGTCGCCGACGCGCCGACGGCGGAGTTCGACGAGGACCGGCTGGTGCGGGCGATCGTCGGCAAGGACCTGCTGCGCGCGACGCGCGAGCCGTCCCCCGAGCCGTCCGACGGCGAGCCGCCGCTGCTCGAGGTCGAACGCCTCGCGTCGCCCGGGCGGCTGAACGACATCTCCTTCACGGTCCGGCCGGGCGAGATCATCGGCGTCGCCGGCCTCCTCGGTTCGGGCCGGTCGGAGCTCCTGCACGCGCTGTTCGGCGCCGATCCCGACGCGACCGGCAGCGTGCGGGTCGCAGGGCGCACCGTCGGACGCTCGCCCGGCTCCGCGATGGACTGCGGCATGGCGCTCGTGCCCGAGGACCGGACGCGACAAGGCCTCTTCGCCGACTTCGAGATCTGGCGCAACGTGACGATCACGTCGCTGCCCGACCTGGCCACGCTGCGCCGCACCGTCCCCGACCGCGAGCGCGAGCGCGACCGGGCCCGCGAGGCGATCGCCAAGCTCGGCATCAAGGCGCAGGGTCCTGAGAGCGTCGTGTCCGAGCTGTCGGGCGGCAACGCGCAGAAGGTCGTGTTCGCCAAGTGGCTGTTCAGCGGGGCGCGCGTGTTCCTGCTCGACGAGCCGACCTCCGGCATCGACGTCGGTGCCAAGGCGGACATCGTCGAGCTGGTCCAGGGGCTCGCCGCCGAGGGCGCCGCGGTGGTCGTTGCCGACTCGGAGTTCGAAGAGCTGCTCGGTGTCGCGTCGCGGGTGCTCGTCCTGCGTCGCGGGCGGATCGTCGCCGAGCGCCGCGCCGCCGACACGTCTGAGCACGAACTCGTGCTGCTCGCCAGCGGCCGCAATGACAAGGAGGTGAACGGTGTCCGTGCCTGACGCGCTGCGCGTCCGCAACGCCGGCATCGTCTACGCGCAGATCCTGCTCATCGTCGGGCTCACGCTCGCCTGCGCGCTCACCGGACGGCCGAGCTACATCTCGGGCGACAACGTCGCGAACCTGCTCGAGCAGGCGTCGCTCGTCGCGATCCTCGCGATCTTCATGACGGTGGTGCTGGTCAGCGGCAACTTCGACCTGTCGGTCGGCTCGGTGGCCGCGCTGGCCGCCGCCGTCTCCCTCGGGACGATCGACGAGCACGGGATCTGGTTCGCCGCCGCGCTCGCGCTGCTGAGCGGTCTGGCCGTCGGGCTGGTGAACGGGCTGATCGTGCAATTCGTCGGGATCAACGCGTTCATCGTGACCCTCGGCACGCTCACCGGCGTGCGCGGGCTGGTCCTGATCCTCACCGACGGTCGCACGATCACGGTCGCCGAGGACCGGTCCTTCGACGCCCTCGCCACCATCCAGGGCGGCTTCTGGAACGTTCCGCTGATGGCGATCGGCGGGGCGGCCGCCCTCTGTGTCGCCGCCGTGCTGCTCGCCCGCCGCCGCAGGGTCGGGAGGGATGTCGTGCTGTGGTTGATCGCGGGCGCGTCGCTCGTGGGGCTCGGCCTGGTGGGCGACGTGACGTTCCGCTACGCGAAGACGGTCTACTACCTGCTCGTGCTGACCGTCGTGGTGTGGGCGGTGCTGCGCTTCACCGTCGTGGGCCGGCGCCTGTACGCGGTCGGCGCCAACGCCGAGGCGGCGCGCCTCTCCGGCATCAACGTCGCCCGCTACAAGATCATGCCGTTCGTGCTGTCCGGGCTTGCGGCGGCGGTCGTCGGGATCCTCTACGGCGCCAAGCTGAGCGCCGTCAATCCGACGGCGCTGCAGGGTACCGAGCTGGAGGTGCTCGCGGCGGCGATCCTGGGCGGCACGTCGCTGTTCGGCGGCTCTGGCAGCGTCGTGAAGTCCGTGATCGGCGCGCTGTTCCTGTTCACGATCGCCAATGGCTTCAACGTCCTCAACCTCGGCGCGAACTATCAGGATCTGATCGAGGGCGTGATCCTGATCGCGGCGGCCGCGACCTACACCGTCGCCAGCCGGCGCAAGGACTCGCCACCATCCGCCCCGGCGCCCGAGGCCGCCGCGCCGATCGCGCCGGCGGCAACCCGGCCGCAGGAGGTCCTCAATGGCTGACGGCACGCTTGCCGGCGTCTGGCACTTCAGCTTCACCGTCGCCGACATCGACCGCTCCGTCGCGTTCTATCGCGACCTGCTGGGCTTCGAGGTGGTGCACCGCCAGGAGCAGGCGAACGAGTACACCAGCCGGCTCGTCGGCTATCCCGACGCCCATCTGAAGGTGGCGCAGTTCCGGGTCCCTGGGCAGCCGCGCGGCCGGTCGTCGCACGACCTCGAGCTCGTCGAGTACGTCCACCCCACCGGTCGCCGCGGCGAGCCGGAGATCCGCAACCCGGGCGAAGGGCATCTCGCCGTGGTGGTCGACGACATCGATGCCTGGCACCGGCGGCTCGTCGACGCGGACGTGCGGTTCGTCTCGCCGCCCAACCGCATCTCCTCCGGCGTCAACGCCGGCGGCGCGACGTGCTACTTCCGCGACCCCGACGACATCGTGCTCGAGCTCGTCCAGCCGCCACCCGCGACCGGCGCGCCGCGGGTCCACGCCCAGGTCATCCGGCTTCGCCCCGAGGCGGCGGCCGAGTACCGCCGTCTGCACGCCGAAGTCTGGCCGGCCGTGCTCGAGCAGATCGCGCGCAGCGGCATCCGCGACTACTCGATCCACCTCCATGACGGCCTGCTGTTCGCCCGCTTCACGTACGTGGGCGACGACTTCGAGGCCGACATGGCCGAGATGGCCGCCGATCCGTCGACGCAGCGCTGGTGGGAGCTGTGCAAGCCGATGCAGCAGCCGCTGGCGAGCCGCGCGGAGGGCGAGTGGTGGGCCGAGATGGAGCCCGTCTTCCACTTCGACGGCCAGGAGCGCACATGAGCGTCCACGCCCCCGCCACGCCGTAGCTGTTCGAGCTGTATCGGGAGATGCGGCGCATCCGGACGTTCGAGGAGCGCTGTCTGCAGCTGCGCCGCGACGACGTCATCGCCGGGAGCATCCACCTGTGCGCGGGCCAGGAGGCCGTGCCGGTCGGGGCGCTCGCCGCGCTCGAGGAGAACGACCGCGTGGTGGCCACCTACCGGGGCCACGGCTGGGCGATCGCGTCCGGCGTGCCGCTCGACGGGCTCATGGCGGAGATCTGCCAGCGCGCGGCGGGCGTGAACGGGGGCCGTGGGGGCTCGGCCTACGCCAGCGCGCCCGAGCACCGCTTCTTCGGCGAGAACTCGATCGTCGGCGGGGGCCTCCCGATCGCCGACGGACTCGCGCTCGCCGCGCAGCTGCAGGGCACCGGCCGCGTGGTCGCCGTGTCGTTCGGCGACGGCGCCACCAACCAGGGCGCCGCCCACGAGGCGATCGTGATGGCGATCGCGCGGCGGCTGCCCGTGCTCTTCGTGTGTGAGAACAACGAGTGGTCGGAGATGACGCCGATCTCGGCGATCGTCCCCGGCGACCGGCTCGCGGCCCGCGCCGGCGGCTACGGCCTGCCGGCAGAGGTCGTCGACGGCACGGATCCCATCGCCGTGCGGGCCGCGGTCGCCGCGGCTGCCGCGCGGGCGCGCGCCGGCGAGGGGCCGACGTTCCTGGAGTGCCGGGTCGTGCGCCTGCTGGGGCACTACAACGCGGACGTCGAGCACTACCGGGAAGCCGAGGAACGTGCCGCCGACCGGGAGCGCGACCCGCTGCCGAGGGCGCGCCACCAGCTGCGCGCGGAGGGCGTCGACGAGAGCGCGATCGCCGATGCGGACGCGGACGCGAACGCGGACGTGGACACGGCCGTGAGCGCCGCTCTGGCGAGCCCGCAGCCGGACCCGGCGACCGCCGCCGACCACGTCGTCGGCGCCGTCGCGCCGGATGCCGAGTCCACCCGCACTGCGGCCACGACGTCGCTCACCTACGCCAAGGCGGTCACGGAGGCGCTCAGACGGGAGCTCGCGGAGCGCCCCGACACCATCCTCTTCGGGGAGGACATCGCGATCCCCGGCGGCGTGTTCGGCGTCACGCGCGGGCTGCTCGACGAGTTCGGCGGCGCACGCGTGTTCGACACGCCGATCGCGGAGGCGGCGATCCTCGGCACCGCCGTCGGCGCTGCGCTCGACGGCTGCCGTCCGATCGCGGAGATCATGTGGGGCGACTTCCTGCTCGTCGCGCTCGACCAGCTCGTCAACCAGGCGGCGAACGTGCGCTACCTGCACCGGGGCCGCCGCACCGCGTCGCTCGTCGTGCGCTGTCAGCAGGGCGTCGCCCCGGGCTCCTGCGCCCAGCACTCACAGAGCCTCGAGGCGCTGCTGGCCCATGTCCCCGGCCTGCGCGTCGGGCTGCCCGGGACGGCGCAGGACGCCTACGCGATGCTGCGCGCCGCGGTCGCCGATGACGATCCGTGCGTGCTGTTCGAGAGCCGCGTGCTCTACCCGCGCAAGGGTGACGTCGCGCTCGACGCGCCGCTGGAGCCGGTTGGCGGAGCGCGCCTGCGGCGCCCCGGCGACGACCTGGCCATCCTCACCTGGGGCCAGGTGCAGCACTCGGTGCTCGAAGCGGCCCATGCGCTCGCAGGCGACGGCATCTCCGCCGCAGTGCTCGACCTGCGCTGGCTCGCGCCGCTGGACGACGCCGCGATCGAGCGGCTCGTGACGCGCACCAACCGCGTGCTCGTCGTACACGAGGCGAACGTCACCGGAGGCTTCGGCGCCGAGCTAGTCGCGCGGATCACCGAGCGCCACTTCGATGAGCTCGACGCACCACCGGCACGTCTGGGCGCGCCCGACGTCCGCTTCCCGTCGGCGCCGTCCCTGCAGAACGCGCTGCTTCCCAGCGCTCGCGCCATTGCGGACGCCGCGCGCACGGTGCTCGCTTAGCACGCCACCCCCGAACAGCCCGCCTGGTCGGGCCGCGGGCGACCGCCGGCGCCACGCTACCGCCGGCCGTTCAGCACGCGTGCCGTGAGGCGACGTTCGGGCTCGAACGCAACCCGGCCAC
>DATHJG010000784.1:0-6547 GCA_035489875.1 Solirubrobacteraceae bacterium
GCCCGATGGAGGAGAGGGAACGCGTCGCATCGCGCGACGATCACATTGCCACCCGCGGTCCGACCGTAACATCGGTCAGCGATCCTACGCAACCCGGTGCAACGGATGGGACGGTGACCCGACCCCTGCGCGCCGGCGTCGCAGGCGCGGGGTTCATCGGCGCCGTCCACGCGCGCTCGGCCCGCCTCGCCGGCGCCACGCTCGCCGGCGTCGCCACCTCGTCACCCGAGCGCTCGCGCGAGGCCGCGGAGCGCCTCGGCGCCGCCCGGGCGTACGACACGCCCCAGGAGCTCGCCACCGCCGCCGACATCGACGTCCTCCACATCTGCACGCCGAACCACCTGCACGCCGAGCTCGCGACGCTCGCGCTCCAGCACGGCAAGCACGTGATCTGCGAGAAGCCGCTGGCCGTGAGTAGCGCCCAGGCCGAGGAGCTGATCGCCGCCGCGCAAGCCGCCGGCCGCGTCGCGACCGTGCCGTTCGTCTACCGCTTCCACCCGGTGGTGCGCGAGGCCCGCGCGCGGATGCAGGACGGCTCGCTCGGCCCCGTCCGCCTGATCCATGGCGGTTACCTGCAGGACTGGCTCGCGTCCGCCGAGGACGACAACTGGCGCATCGACGCCGATCTCGGCGGCCCCTCGCGTGCGTTCGCGGACATCGGCTCGCACTGGTGCGACCTCGTCGAGTTCATGACCGGCGACCGGATCGCGGCGATCTGCGCCCAGACGTCGACCGTCTTCGCCGAGCGCGCCGACCGCGGCGCCGCGCGCGCGTTCGAGGCGGCGCGCGACGACGGCGGTATGCGCCGCGCCGTGACGACCGAGGACGCGGTCACGGCGCTCTTCCGCACCGCGGCCGGCGTCCACGGCACGCTGATCGTCAGCCAGGTGTCGCCCGGCCGCAAGAACCACCTGCACGTCGAGATCGCGTGCGCCGAGGCCAGCGTGCGCTTCGAGCAGGAACGCCCCGAGACGCTCTGGCTCGGTCGCCGCGAGGGGACGGAGACCGTCTGGCGCGACCCGACGACGCTCGGCGATGCCGCCGCGCGGCTCGCGGTCGCCCCCGTGGGGCACCCGCAGGGCTACCTGGACTGCTTCGACCTGTTCGTCGCCGACAGCTACGCTGCCGTCGCCGGCGAAGCACCCGATGGCCTTCCGACGTTCGCCGACGGCGCCAGAAGCGCGCATCTCATCGACGCGGTGCTCGCTTCTGCGGCGTCGGGCGGCTGGGTGGAGGTCTGATGGCGCCACTGCTGGAGATGCGCGGCATCCGCAAGAGCTTCCTCGGGGTCGAGGTCCTGCACGGCGTGGACCTGGACTGCGACGCCGGCGAGATCCACGCCGTCGTGGGGGAGAACGGAGCCGGCAAGTCGACGCTGATGAAGGTGCTGGCCGGCGTGCACGGACCGGACGCCGGCGAGGTCCTGATCGACGGCCGGCCGGTGAGCTTCTCGCACCCGGTGCAGGCGCAGGCGGCGGGCGTGGCCATCATCTTCCAGGAGTTCAACCTGCTCCCCGACCGCACGGTCGCCGAGAACGTGTTCGTCAACCGCGAGCCGACCCGCCGCGGCTTCGTCGACATCAAGGCGATGGAGCGCCGGACCGAGGAGCTGCTCGAGGAGGTCGGCGAGGTCTCGTTCGGCCCGCGCACGCTCGTGCGCCAGCTTTCGACCGCGCAGCAGCAGGTCGTCGAGATCGTCAAGGCGCTCTCGCTCGACGCGCGCCTGCTGGTGCTCGACGAGCCGACCGCCGCGCTCGCCGAGCACGAGGTCGACGTGCTGTTCGCGCTGCTCCGCCGCCTGCGCGAGCGCGGCCTGGGGATGCTGTACATCTCCCACCGCCTGCGCGAGATCTTCTCGATCTGCGATCGCATCACGGTGCTGAAGGACGGCGAGCACGTCGCGACGTTGGCGACCGCCGAAGTCGACACCGGCAAGCTGATCTCGCTCATGGTCGGGCGCGAGCTGGACGGCTACTTCCCGCCGCGGGGCACCGCCGAGGAGGTCGGCGACGTCCGGCTCAAGGCCACCGACGTGACCACGCGGGTGCTCGAGGGCATCTCGCTCGAGGTGCGCGCCGGCGAGATCGTCGGGCTCGCGGGATTGCAGGGCTCGGGCCGCACGGAGCTCGCCCGCGCGCTGTTCGGCGCCGACCCGATGCAGTCCGGCACGGTCGAGGTCGACGGCAAGCGCGTCGGCCGCACGCCGCGCGGCGGCATCAACGCCGGCATGGGCTTCATCACCGAGGACCGCAAGCTCGAGGGCCTCGCGCTCGCCCAGCCGATCCGCGACAACACGCTGCTCGCGCTGCGCGCGCTCGGCGGCAAGCAGCGCCGCCGGCTGCCGAACACGGTCTCGGTGCAGGACCTGGCCCGCTCCGTCGAGCTGCGCGCGCGCTCGCTCGAGCAGGAGGCGCGCTTCCTCTCGGGCGGCAACCAGCAGAAGGTCGTGCTCGCCAAGTGGCTGGCCGTCCAGCCGGGCGTGCTGATCTTCGACGAGCCCACGCGCGGCGTCGACGTCGGCGCCAAGGCCGGCATCCACGACCTCATGCGCGGGCTCGCGCGCGATGGCGTCGCGATCCTCATGATCAGCTCCGAGATGCCCGAGCTGATCGGGCTCGCGGACCGGATCCTGGTCATGCGCTCCGGTCAACTCGCCGGCGAGCTGCCCGCGGGGGCCGCGGAGACCGAGATCATGCGGCTCGCGGCTGCCGAACCTGTCGAGGCGGCGTGAGCGTGCGCGAGCCACAGGCCGAGGGCACCGCCGTGCAGCCAACAGCGCCGCCGGCGCCGCGCCGGCGCACGACGGCCTGGGCGAACACCCGCACGGCCGTGGGCAACTCGCCCGCGACGCCGGTCTACGCCGCGCTGCTCGGCGTCTTCGTGCTCGCGTGGATCATCGTGACGATCGACGGCGGCACGTTCGTCACCGTCGGCAACATCGTGAACATGCTCCAGCGCTCGGTTGCGCTGGGCATCGTCTCGGCCGGCCAGACGGTCGTGATCCTCGCCGGCTCGCTCGACCTCTCCGTCGCCTACGTGATCAGCCTCAGCTCGCTGCTCGCCGCCGAGACGATGGACGGGCAGACGTCGAACATGCTCCCCGCGATCCTCGCCGTGCTCGCGCTCGGCGTCATCGTGGGACTGGGCAACGGCCTGATCATCACGAAGCTGCGCGTCAACGCGTTCATCGCGACGCTCGGGACCGGGCTGATCATCAAGGGGTACATGGATGACCGCTACAACGGGCCGGCGGGCTCCATCCCGAACACGTTCGAGGACCTCGGCTACCGCCGCTTCGGCGTCATCCCGCTGTCGGTCTTCCTGCTCCTGCTCGTCGTCGTCGTGATCTACCTGCTGCTGCGCTACACGCGCTTCGGCTTCCGCCTGTTCGCGGTCGGCGGGGACGAGGAGGTCTCGCGCCTGTCCGGCGTACGCACGCACCGCACGATCATCGCCGCGCACGTGGTCTGCTCGCTGTGCGCCGTGCTGACCGGCCTGTTCCTCGCCAGCCGGCTCGGCTCGGGCACACCGACCGTCGGCCAGGAGGGCGGCTACGACCTGGAGTCGATCGCCGCCGTCGTGCTCGGCGGCACCGCGCTCGCCGGCGGCCGCGGGGGGGTGCTCGGGACGATCGGGGGCGTCTTCATCCTCGCGGTGCTCGACAACACGTTCAACCAGCTCGAGGTCAATGCGTTCCTCAAGGACGTCGTGCGCGGCTTCATCATCATCGCCGCCGTCGCCGTCTACGCCCGTCGGAGCGGACCGGGGAGGCGTGGCGCATGAGCACCGCGACGGCTGACCGCTTCGAGGCGCCGGCGAGCAGCCGCGCCGAGCGGGCGCGCAAGGCGCTGATCGGCACCGCGCCGATCTTCCTCGTGCTGATCGTGCTGCTGGTCTGGATCACGATCGTGAACCCCAACTTCGTGGAGCCGCCGGTCTTCCTGGCGTTCCTGAAGCGCGCGGCGCCGCTCGTGATCCTCGCGGCGGGGCAGTACTTCGTGATCGTCGCCGGGGAGTTCGACCTGTCGGTCGGCTCGCTCGTCACCGTCGTCGTGGTGGTCGCCGCGCGCCTGATCGACGGCGACCCGGGCAAGACGTGGCCGGTGATCGCGCTGCTGCTGGCGATGGGCGCGGCCGTCGGCCTCGTCAACGGGCTGATCACGACCCGCCTGCGGGTCCCGTCGTTCATCACCACGCTCGGCATGCTGCTGATCCTCGCCGGCGCGGTGTTCTGGTGGACCGGCGGCGCCCCGCGTGGCGCGCTGGCCGACAACTTCCGGGAGATCGGCCGGCTCGGCATCCAGGACTTCCCGGTCCTGGAGCAGCTGCCCTACTCGGTCATGATCATGCTCGCGCTCGGCGCGGGCGCCATCGTCCTGATGCGCGCCGGCTGGGGCCGTCGTCTGCTGGCCGTGGGCGACAACGAGCAGGCGGCCCGGCTGTCTGGCGTCCGTGTGGAGAACATGCGCACGCTCGCGTTCATCCTGTCCGGGCTGTCGGCCGCGGTCGCGGGGATCCTGCTCGGCGGCTTCGCCGGCGTGTCCGCGCAGGTCGGGCAGGGGATGGAGTTCGAGGCGATCACCGCGGTCGTCCTCGGCGGGGTCGCCCTCGGGGGCGGCCGCGGAACCGTGCTCGCCGCCATGGCCGGCGCGCTCACGCTGGAAGCGCTGTTCACGCTGCTCAACCTCCAGGGCGTCTCCGGCGCGCTGGAGGACACCGTGCAGGGCATCATCATCATCGTCGCCGTCGCGTTCGCCTCGTATCGCCTGAGGGCCACGCGATGACCGGCAGACCGCAGGTCAAAGACCCAGAGGAGGGTTAAGAGAGATGAGAAGGAATCTGGCGCTCTGCGCCATGGTTTCGTGCGCGTTGTTCGCTGCCGCGTGCGGCTCGGATGACAGCCCGGACGAGAACGCCGCGGAGCAGCCGGCGGCCACCGAGACGGCCCAGGCCGACAAGGCGGTCACCACCGGCGAGCAGTCGGAGTTCTTCGTCCAGGCCGACTACGACAAGCAGCTGGCCCAGCGCGACATCGAGCCCGAAGGTCCCGC
This sequence comes from Solirubrobacteraceae bacterium, assembly GCA_035489875.1. GTDB lineage: Bacteria > Actinomycetota > Thermoleophilia > Solirubrobacterales > Solirubrobacteraceae > DASQMT01. The sequence continues at coordinate 5,052 of DATHJG010000784.1, forward strand.
GGACAAGCCGTGGGAGCAGATGCTCGAGCCCGAGATGGTCGATACGTCCGAGTTCAAGGCCAAGAAGGCCAGCGGCTGGAACCTGTGCTTCTCGAACGCCGCGGTGGACAACCCGTGGCGCCAGGTCGGCTGGAAGACGATGCAGCAGGAGGTGAAGCTCCACGACGAGATCGCCAACTTCAAGGCTGTCGACGCGGAGGCCAAGGACGACAAGCAGATCTCCGACATCGAGGAGCTCGCGGGCGGCAACTGCGACGCGCTGATCGTGTCGCCGAACACCACCGCGACGCTCACGCCGGCCGTCGAGGCGGCCTGCGAGAAGGTGCCCGTGATCGTGTTCGACCGTGGCGTCAACACCGACTGCCCGGTCACGTTCGTGCACCCGATCGGCGGCTACGCGTTCGGCGCTGACGGCGCCGAGTTCCTGATCGACAACGTCGACGCCGGCGGCAAGATCCTGGCGCTCCGCATCCTTCCGGGCGTGGACGTGCTGGAGACCCGCTGGTCGGCCGCGAAGGTCAAGTTCGACGAGTCCGACCTCGACGTGGTCGGCGTGGAGTTCACCGACGGCGACGCGGCCAAGACCAAGTCGATCGTGTCCGACTACCTCCAGCGCGAGGGCGAGCTCGCCGGCGTCTGGATGGACGCGGGCGCGACGGCCGTCGCCGCCATGGAGGCGTTCGAGGACAACGGCCAGGAGATCCCGCCGTTCGTCGGCGAGGATCAGAACGACTTCCTGACCAAGTGGCAGGAGGACGGTCTCACGGCGATCGCTCCGACGTACTCGAACTACCAGTGGCGGACGGCCGTCATCGCCGCGACGAAGATCCTCAAGGGCGAGGAGGTCCCGAAGGAGTGGGTCCTGCCGCAGCCGGCGATCACCGCCGACACCCTCGGCGACTACGTCGACCCGAAGATGCCGCCGCTGCACTACGCGCTGTGCGGCTGCGAGGACATGCCGGGCTACCCCGAGACGTGGGGCGGCAAGAAGTAGTCCGATGAGCAACCCCCTGGGCGCGAACGCGTGGATCTGGGTCTCCCCGCTCACCGACGAGCGGCTGGCCGACCTGGCCCCGCGCGTGCGCGCCTGGGGGTTCGACTTCCTCGAGCTGCCGATCGAGCAGCACGGGGACTGGGACCCCGCGCGTGCGGCGGAGGTCCTCGAGCAGCACGGCCTGCGACCGTCGGTTTGTGTGGCCATGGGCCCCGGCCGCGAGTTGTGCGCCACCGACGCCGGGACCGTCGCCTCGACGCAATCCTTCCTGAAGGAGTGCATCGACACGGCGGCGGTCCTCGGCGCCGGTGCGATCGCCGGGCCGATCTACGCATCGGTCGGGCGCACCTGGCGCATGTCGCCGCAGGAGCGCACGCAGTGCTACGCCGAGCTGCGCGACGGCCTCCGGCCGGTCGTGGAGTACGGCGCCGAGCGCGGCGTCAAGGTCGCGGTGGAGCCGCTCGTGCGCTACGAGACGAGCGTGATCAACACCGTCGAGCAG
>DATHJG010000785.1:0-8077 GCA_035489875.1 Solirubrobacteraceae bacterium
CGATCTCGTCGTCGGCCATGACGATCTTCGCGCGTTCGTTGTTGCCCACGCGGGGATCTTGTCAGGTCGCCACTGCAGCAACCGTCACCGGGATGCCGTTGAGCGCCCCGTTGCCCGACGGCTCGTCGATGAACGTCGGCGGCGACAGGATGTTGGTGTTCACGCCTGGCGAATCGTTGGCGACCGACATCCGGGTGCCCGGCTTGCCGTGTCCCCAGCCGTGCGGCATCGAGACCACCCCCGGCATGATCGCGTCGGTCACCTCGACCGGCGCCTCCAGCGCCCCCGCGCGGTTCTCCACCCGTGCCGGCGCGCCGTCCTCGAGCCCCAGCCGCGCCGCGTCGTCGGGATGGACGTGCAGCGTGCAGCGCTCCGGGCCGCTCACGAGCAGCTCCAGGTTGTGCATCCAGGAGTTGTTGGAGCGCAGCTGGCGGCGGCCGACGAGCACGAGCCCGCCGTTCACCGGCCGGCGCAGCGCCGCACGCAGACGCGCGACGTCGGCGACGATCGGCGCTGGCGCGAGCTCGATCTTCCCGCCGGCCGTGCGCAGCGCGTCGGGGAGGCGCGGCTCCAGCGGACCGAGGTCGATGCCGTGCGGCGCCGCCTCGAGGTCGGCGAGCGTGAGGTCGTACGGTCCGGCGCGCAGCATCAGGTCGAGCAGCCGCTCGGGCCCGCGGCGAGGCTCCACCTCGGCGAGCAGCTCGTCGATGTCGCGGCCGTGCAGCGGGGAGTGCGGGTCGCCGGTCTCGCGCCGCAGCAGCTCGCCCGCGACCATCCGGTCGAGCGGCTCGACGTCCTCGAGCATGCCTTGGCCGGCCGCGACGCCCGCGAGCCGCAGCAGCGTCACCCACTCGTCGGGCACGTCCGGGTCGGGCGGCAGCACGGGCGGCGAGAAGTTCGCGACGTTGCGGACGGCGAGCTGGTAGAGCGCCAGGTCGTAGTGCGAGCGCTGGAGCGGCGAGGGCGCCGGCAGGATCACGTCCGCGTGGCGCGTGGTCTCGTTGACGTAGATGTCGATCGCGACGTAGAGGTCGAGCCCCTCGATCGCGCGCTCGATCCGTGCCGAGTTCGGCGTCGAGCGCGCCGGGTTGCCGGCCAGCGTGACCAGCGCGCGGATCTGTCCCTCGCCGGACGTCTCGATCTCCTCCGCCAGCGCCGCGACCGGCAGCTCGCCGAAGCTCTCCGGCAGACCGCGCACGCGCGAGTGCCGGCGCGCGACGGTGACGCCGCGGCCCTGACCGGGCGCGCCGGAGGAGTTGCGCTGGCCGGCCGCGGCGCGCGTGAACATCGCGCCGCCGGGCCGGTCGAGGTTGCCGGTGAGGACGTTGAGGACGTCGATCAGCCACGAGGCGAGCGTGCCGAACTCCTGCGTCGTCGTGCCGATGCGCCCGTAGACGGCGGCGGACTCGGCCGCCGCGAGCTCGCGCGCCATGCGCCGGATCGTGTCGGCGTCGATCCCGCAGACCGGCGCGACCGCCTCCGGTGTGAACGGCTGCGCCAGCTCCTCGACGGTCTCGATCCCGTCGGCGAGCGCGGTCAGCCGCCCCGGCGCGGTCAGCTCCTCGGCGAACAGCACGTGCACGAGCGCGAACAGGAGGTGCGCGTCGGTGCCGGGCCGGATCGGGTGGTGCTCGTCGGCGACCTCGGCGGTGCGGCTGCGCCGGGGGTCGACCACGACCAGCTTGCCGCCGCGCGCCCGGAGCGCCTTCAAGCGCCCGCGCATGTCGGGCGCGGTGAGCAGCGAGCCGTTGGAGGCGAGCGGGTTGGCGCCGAGCATCAGGAGGTGCCGGGTGCGGTCGACGTCGGGGATCGGGATCGACAACGGCGCGCCGAACATCAGGCCGGAGGAGATCTCCTTCGGGCGCTGGTCGACCGTGCTGGCGGAGAACACGCTCCGGGTGCCGAGCGCCTTGATCAGCACGCGCCCGTACAGCAGCGCCGCGAGCCCGTGCGCGGCCGGGTTGCCGACGTAGACCGCGACGGCGTCGCGCCCGTGGGCCTCGACCAGCGGCGCGAGCCGCTCCGCGATCACGCCGAACGCCTCCTCCCAGCCGGCCGGTCGCAGCTCGCCGTCCGCGCCGCGGACCAGCGGCGTGCGCAGCCGGTCGGGATCGTCGTGGAGGTCCTTCAGCGCCACGCCCTTGGGGCAGAGGAACCCGCGCGAGAACACGTCGTCCGCGTCGCCGCGCACCTTCACGACGTCGTCGCCGCGCACGGTCACCTCGAGGCCGCACGTCGCCTCGCAGAACGGGCACGTCCGGAACGCGGTGCGCTCCATGGGTGTGGAGGCTACGCGATCAGGGGCGGATGACCCGCAACGCTCCATCGATCAGCTCGTCGTCACGGATACGTGCGCGTCCGGCCCGTGGCGGCAGCCTCGTTGGCGGCGACAACCAGGCGGGTGAGCTCGGCGGCGCGGGCGAGGTTGTCGGCGGCGCGCGTTCCGGCGCGGATGTGGCCGGCCCACTGGGCGAACGCGTCCTCGCCGTCGGCGGGGACGGGCAGCTCCGTCCAGCCTTCAGGGCCGGACACCCGGAGCGAGCGGTACGTCGCGGTCACCGTGTCGGGGTCGGGGCCGAGGAACCGCTGGATCAGGTAGACGGGGTGGCAGCCGAGGTCGGTGAGCGCGCCGCCGATCGCCTCGCTCGGGTCGAAGAAGCGCTGCGGCAGCCAGCCGGCGACCGCGCCGTCGTGCGACAGGCGGACGCGCCCGTAGGTGAGCCGACCGAGCGCCCCGCCGGCCAGCACGTCGTCCACGGCGCGCGTGGAGCCGTGATAGAGCCGCGGGAGCGACACGACGAGTGCGACGCCGGCAGCGTCCGCCGCCGCGACGATCTCCTCGACCTCGGCCACCGTCGGCGCGAGCAGCTTCTCCGTGAAGATGTGCTTGCCGGCCTCCGCCGCGCGCACCATGACGTCGCGATGCGGAGCGGTCGCCGTGGTGACCGTGACCGCGTCGAGGTCGTCGCGGGTCAGCAGCTCGGCGAGGTCGCCGGCGTACTCGACGCCGAAGTCGTGCGCTCCCGCCTGTCCGCGGTCCAGGTCCTCGTCCCACACGGCGACGAGCTCGGTGTCGGGGTGGGCCTGCGTGCGCTCCGCGTAATCCGCGGCGTGCACATGCCAGAACCCGAGCACCGCGATCCGGATGGGGCCGTCGGCTATGCGCCGTGGCACTTCTTGTACTTCTTGCCCGACCCGCACCAGCACGGGTCGTTGCGGCCGAGCTGCTCGTGCTCGTCCACGCGCCGCTGCTCGACCACCGTCCCGCCGGAGGACGGCGCGTCCTCCTCGTCCTCCCCGTACGCGTTGGGCTGGTCCTCCGCCGTGCCGCCGGAGTAGTTGAGCGCCGCCGCCGCGCCGCCGCCCTGCTGCAGGAGCGGTGCGTCGCCGCCGTTCTCACTCTCCACCTCGACCTGCACGTTGAAGACCATGCGCGCGAAGTCGGACCAGATGCCGTTCATCAGGTCCTGGAACAGGTTGAAGCCCTCGTTCTTGTACGCGACGAGCGGATCGATCTGGGCGAACCCGCGCAGGTGGATGCCCTCGCGCAGGTAGTCCATGTCGTACAGGTGCTCGCGCCACTTCTGGTCGATGATCTGGAGCAGCAGGAAGCGCTCCAGCGCGCGCATCAGCTCCTCGCCGAGCTCCTCCTCGCGCTCGTCGTAGAGCTTGAGCGCGTCCTCGACGAGCAGCGACGTGAGCTGCACGCGGTCCAGGGCCTCACGATCGAGGTCCTCGACGGCGAAGTCGACGTGGAAGACCTGGTCGAGCTGTGCCCATAGACCCTCGAGATCCCACTCCTCGACGTAGTCGCCGGGCGTGTACTCCTCGACCAGCCGCCCGATCACGTCGCCGACCTGCTCGCGCGCCGTGTCGCCCATGTCCTGGCCCTCCAGCACGCGGTCGCGGTACTGGTAGACGATCTCGCGCTGCTGGTTCATCACGTCGTCGTACTCGAGCACGCGCTTGCGGATGAGGAAGTTCTGCTCCTCGACCTTCCGCTGGGCGTTCTCGATCTGCTTCGAGAGCATCTTCGCCTCGATCGGCTCCTCCTCGCCCTCCTCGCCGACGGGGCCGAGGCGGTCGAGGATGCGGTAGATCCGGTCGCCGGCGAACAGGCGCACGAGGTCGTCCTCGGCGGAGAGGAAGAAGCGCGACTCGCCGGGGTCGCCCTGGCGGCCGGAGCGGCCGCGCAGCTGGTTGTCGATCCGGCGCGACTCGTGGCGCTCGGTGCCGACGATGAACAGCCCGCCGGCCTCGAGGACCTTCTCGCGGTCCTCCTCGATGCGCGCCTCGATCGCGGGCAGCACGTCCTTGTAGCGGTCCTCGTAGTCGGGATCGCCCGGGCGCAGGCCGAGCTTGGCCAGCTCGACCTGGGTGAGGTGCTCGGCGTTGCCGCCGAGCTTGATGTCGACGCCGCGGCCCGCCATGTTGGTCGCGATCGTGACGGCGCCGGGGCGGCCGGCCTCGGCGACGATCTCGCCCTCACGCTGGGCGAACTCCGGCTTGGCGTTGAGGACGACGTGCGGTATGCCGCGCCTCGCCAGCTCCTCGCCGAGGTGCTCGGAGACCTCCACGGAGATCGTTCCGACGAGGATCGGCTGGCCCGCCTCGTGGCGCTCGGCGATCTCGCGCGCGACGGCCGCCCACTTGCCGCCCTTGGTCTTGAATATCTGGTCGTTGCGGTCGTTGCGGACCATCGGCTGGTTCGTCGGGATCTGGACGACCGGCAGCTTGTAGATCTTCATGAACTCGTTGGCCTCGGTGATGGCCGTGCCGGTCATGCCCGCCAACTTGTCGTACATGCGGAAGTAGTTCTGCAGCGTGATCGTGGCGAGCGTCTGGTTCTCCTCCTGGACCCGGACGGCCTCCTTCGCCTCGACCGCCTGGTGCAGGCCCTCCGACCAGCGCCGGCCGTCGAGGATGCGGCCGGTGAACTCGTCGATGATCTTGACCTCGCCGTCGACGACGGCGTAGTCGACGTCGCGCTTGTAGAGCGACTCGGCCTTCAGCGACTGGTTGAGGTGGTTGACGAGCGGGCCGTTCTCCGCCTTGTAGAGGTTGTCGATGCCGAGGAAGCGCTCGGCCTTCTCGACGCCGGACTCGGTGACCGAGACCGTCTTGTGCTTCTCGTCGAACTCGTAGTCGAAGTCGGCGACGAACTCCTTCTTCGTCCGCGGGTCCATGCCCTCGGGGCGCTTGCCCGGCTTCATGACCTTCGCGAGCTTGGCGAACTGCGCGTAGAGGTCGGCGGCCTGCTCGGGCGCGCCGGAGATGATCAGCGGCGTCCGGGCCTCGTCGATGAGGATGTTGTCGACCTCGTCGACGATCCCGAAGTGGTGCATGCCGATCGGCTTGCCGTCCTCGTCGATCCGCCCGCCGTGCTGGACCTTCTCCTCCAGCGACGTCGCCATGTTGTCGCGCAGGTAGTCGAAGCCGAACTCGGAGTTGGTGCCGTACGTGATGTCGGACGCGTACGCCGCGCGCTTCTCCTCGTAGGGCTGCATGTTCTGCAGCACGCCGATCGAGAGGCCGAGGCCGCGGTAGATCGGCGCCATCCACTCGGCGTCGCGACGGGCGAGGTAGTCGTTGACGGTGACGAGATGGACGCCCTTGCCCGCGAGCGCGTTGAGCGCGATGGCCAGGGTCGCGGTCAGCGTCTTGCCCTCGCCGGTCTTCATCTCCGCGATCGAGCCGGCGTGGAGCACCATGCCGCCGATCAGCTGGACGTCGAAGTGGCGCATGCCCATGGTGCGGCGGGAGGTCTCACGGACGACGGCGAACGTCTCGGGCAAGAGGTCGTCGAGCGCCTCGCCGTTGCGGGCGCGCTCGCGCAAGGAGTCCGCCTGCTCGCGCAGCTCGTCGTCGTCGAGGAGCTCCAGCTCCGGTTCCCACTGGTTGATGCGCTCGACGCGCTTGGCGTACTGCTTGAACTGCTTGCCTTCGCCCAGGCGGAGGGCGCGGTCGAGGATCGTCATGGGTCAGAGGATAGTGGCCCGCAGGGCACGGCCGCGGTTGGTCGGGGCCCCGCTTTCCGCCCGGTTTACCAGGCCGCTGCGGCTCCGCCGGGGCCCTCCTCGATGGCCGGTGGGCCGGGCTCGATCGCCGTGGCTGCCGCCGCGCGGGCCTCGCGCCGCTTGCGCCGCTTGTCGCGGTGGCGCTTGACCTGGCGGGCCAGTTCGTCCGAGATCAGGTTGATCGAGTGCTTGAGGTCGCGTGACGCCTCGCGGGCGCGCAGCGTGACGCCCTTCAGGTGGAGCGTGGCCTCCGCGACCTGGCTGTCGGGATTGGCGGGATTGCGCTCCTCCAAGAGCTCCACCTCGAGGACCGCCAGCTCGCTGACCTGCTTGGCGATCTTGTCGAACCGGCGCGTCACATACTCGCGCAGCTCGTCGGTGACCGGAAGGTTGCGTCCCTTGATCTCGATCTGCATGGACGGGACTCCTATCTTCGAACCGGAGTGACCGGACACTTCGAGAGTAGGCCACTGCGCCGGATTTGTGAAACAGTCAGTGTCCGAACGCTCAACGAATCCCGCAGAGAACGCTCAACGATTCCGCTGGGATGCCGACCAAGTGAGCAGATGACGGTCCTCGCCGCCCCTCCCGCAGGCCACCCCGACGTCGCCGTCGTCCGGCAGCCGATCGCCGACGAGCGGCACACGGTCGTCGGCTACGAGCTGCTGTTCGGCGGCGAGCGCGTCTCGCCGGACTCCGCGACCGACGCCAAGGCGACCTCGGCGCTGCTCGTCGACGCGTTCGGCGACATCGGCCTGGAGGCGCTGGCAGGCCGCCATCCCGCGTGGATGTCGATCGCCCGCAACTTCCTGATGGAGATCGGGCCGCCGCCGGTGCGGCCGGACCGCGCGGTGCTCCAGATCGCCGCCTACGCGGCGCGCGACGACGTCCTCGCCGTACTCCAGCAGCTCGGCCGCAGCGGGTACACGCTGGCGCTGGACGACTTCGACGGCCGCACCGACATCGAGTCGCTGCTCGGGCTCTGCTCGATCGTCAAGGTCGCCGTCGGCGATCGCGACGACGCCACGCTCGCCGGCATCATCGCCGGGCCGAAGCTGCACGGCGCGCTGCTCGTGGCGACCGGGGTCGCGACCGTCGCGGACTTCGACCGCTGCCGGGCGCTGGGCTTCTCCTACTTCCAGGGCGACTTCTTCGCGAAGCCGCGGCTGGTGCGCCACCGCGGGGTCGGCACCGGCGGGATCTCGTCGCTGCGGGCGCTGGGCGAGCTGAGCGCGGCCGACGCGTCGTTCGACGACCTCGAGCGGATCATCTCGTCGGACGTCGGGCTGTCGCTGAAGCTGCTGCGCTACGTGAACTCCGCGTTCTTCGCGTTGCCGCGCAACATCGGCTCGGTGCACGAGGCGCTCACGCTGCTCGGCACCCGCACGGTGCGCCGCTGGGCGACCGTGATGGCGATGTCGGCGATCCCCGACGCGCCGCACGAGCTCGTCGCGATCGCGCTGCACCGCGCGCGGATGTGCGAGATGCTCGGCGGCAGCGCGCTGCCCGAGGAGCGCGAGACGCTGTTCACGATCGGCCTGTTCTCCGTGTCGGACGCGCTCATGGGGACGCCGATGGAGGAGGTGCTCGAGTCGCTGCCGTTCTCGGACGAGATCAGGGGCGCGCTGCTGCGCCGCGAGGGTGCGAAGGGGGACCTGCTGAGCGCCGTGCTCGCGTACGAGCGCGGTGAGTTCCCGAGCGCGCCGGCGACGGCCGGGGTCTCGCTCGCGGGTGCGTACCGGGCGGCGTTGGAGTGGGCTGACCAGGCGCACTCTGCCGTCACCGGCTGACGCCTCGTCCTTGGTCGCGGGCGACGGCGCCGGCGAACGTCAACGGCAGCATTGAGGGAGGCCCGGGCCGTGGGAGGCGTTTCCGCGGGAACGCCCCCGCGCACATGCGATTCACTGCCGCCGAGTGTCATGAATGTCTCGCATCACGAGACATTCACGACACTCGGCCGGTGTGCGGCGCTCAGCTCGCCCCGCGTCCCGCCGAGGCACTTCGATCCTCTCCCTTCATGCCCGCCGTACGCGAGCGCCCGAGCTCTACGCGGCGACGGC
>DATHJG010000786.1:0-6919 GCA_035489875.1 Solirubrobacteraceae bacterium
TCTGGAGCGCCGCCTCGCTGGCGAGGATGACCTTCTCGAACACGAGCAGCTCGACCTGGGCGTCGAGGTCGTCGAGCGTCGCGAACATCACCGTCGAGCCCGAGCGCGTCTTGATCTTCTTCGACGCCGAGATCATCCCGCCGACCTTCACCCACTCACCGTCGCGGCGCGCGGGCACGTCGATGCACAGCGCGTCGCCCTTCACGCGCAGCGCGTCGCGCACGCGCTTGAGCGGGTGCTCGGTGATGAAGATGCCGATCGACTCCTTCTCCATCGCAAGGAGCTGCGGCCGGTCGAGCTCCTCGATCGGGATCGGCGGGTGCGTCGGCCCTGTGAACGGCGACGCGGCGTCCTCCTCCCCGCCGAGGCCGCCCAGGTCGAAGATCGAGCCCTGCCCGATCTGCGCGTCGAGCTGCGCCTTCTGCCCCGCCGCCTGCGCCGACTCGAGCACCTCCAGCATGCCCTTGCGGGTCGCGCCGGTGGAGCCGAACGCGCCGCACTTGATCAGCGCCTCGATCGCCTTCTTGTTGACGGCGCGGCCGTCGACGCGCTCGCAGAAGTCCCACAGCGACGTGAACGGACCGTCCTCGCGCGCGGCCTTGATCGCCTCCACGGCCGCGTAGCCGACGCCCTTGACCGCGTCCAGGCCGAACCGGATGTTCCCCTCGACGACCACGAACTCGTGGTCGGACAGGTTCACGTCCGGCGGGAGGATCTCGATCCCCATGCTCTCCGCCTGGTTGACGAAGAACGGCACCTTGTCCTTGGTGTCCATCACCGAGGAGATCAGCGCGGCCATGTACTCGGCGGGGTAGTTGGCCTTGAGCCACGCCGTGCGGTAGGAGATCAGCCCGTAGCACGCCGCGTGCGAGCGGTTGAACGAGTAGTCCGCGCTCTTCTCGTTCACGGACCACAGCGCCTCGATGACGTCCGGGGCGGTGCCGGACGCGCGGCACCCTTCGAAGAACTCCGGCTTGAGCTTGGCCATCGCCTCGCGGTTCTTCTTGCCGATCGCCTTGCGCAGATCGTCCGCCTTGGGCCCGGAGAAGCCGGCGATCGTCTTGGCGATCTGCATCGACTGCTCCTGGTAGATGATCACGCCCTTCGTCGGCTCGGTGATCGGCCGCAGGCGATCGTCGATGTACTGCACGGTCTCCGGGTTGCGCTTGCCGCGCGCGTAGGTCGGGATCTGGTCCAGCGCGCCCGGGCGGTAGAGCGCGTTGAGCGCGACGAGGTCCTCGAACTCCGTCGGCTGCACCCGCTTCAGCGCCTCGCGCATGCCCTCGGACTCGAACTGGAACACCCCGACCGCGTCGCCGCGAGACATCATCTCGTACGTCTTCTCGTCGTCGAGCGGGAGCGTGGCCATGTCGATGCGCGCGCCGGTCGAGCGCTCGATCACGTCGAGCGCGTCCTCGATCACGTCGAGGTTGCGCAGGCCGAGGAAGTCCATCTTGAGCAGGCCGATCTCCTCGATCGGCTTCATCGAGTACTGCGTGACCGTGCGGTAGATCTTCGCCCCGTCCTCCCCAACGCCGGCGTCGGCGAGCTGGAGCGGGACGATGTCGGTGAGCGACCGGTCCGAGATCACGACCGCGGCCGCGTGGATCGACGCGTTGCGGACGATGCCCTCGAGCCCCTGCGCGACGTCGACGATCTGCTTGGCGGTCGGGTCCTTCGCGACCTCGTTCGCCAGCTCCTGGCCGGGCGCGAGGCAGTCGGCGAAGCTCGGCGGGCGCCCCTGCTGCGGGTCGGGGATCAGCTTCGCCAGCCGGTCGCCGATCGCGTACTCGTGGCCGAGCACCCGGGCGGCGTCGCGCGTGGCCGCGCGCGGGAACATCTTGCCGAACGTGATGATCTGCGCGACGCGGTCGGTCCCGTACTTGTCGGTCACGTAGCGGATCACGCGCTCCCGCCCGCGCACCGAGAAGTCGATGTCGATGTCGGGCATCGACACGCGCTCGGCGTTCAGGAAGCGCTCGAAGAGCAGGTCGTAGCGGAGCGGGTCGACGTCCGTGATCAGCAGGGAGTACGCGACGATCGAGCCGGCCGCCGAGCCGCGGCCCGGGCCGACCGCGATGCCGTTGGACTTCGCGTAGGCGACGAAGTCGTGCACGATCAGGAAGTAGGCGTTGAAGCCCATCTTGTCGATCACGGCGAGCTCCATGTCGGCGCGCTCCTGCGCGTCCGCCGGGATCGGGTCGCCGTAGCGCCGGCGCAGGCCGTCGGTCACCAGCGCGCGCAGGTGGTCGCGCTCGGGCTCGCCGTTCGGGGTGTCGAAGCGCGGGATCAGCTGGCCGCCGAGCTCGATCGACACGTCGCAGCGCTCGGCGATCTCCAGGGTGGACGCGAGCGCCTCCGGGAGGTCGGCGAACGACTGCGCCATCTCCTCCGAGCTCTTGAGGAAGAACTCGTTGGTGTCGAACGACAGCTTCGGCGCGGCGAGCGTGGACTTCGTCTGCACGCAGAGCAGCTCGGCGTGGTGGTGGTAGTCCTCGCGGCGCAGGTAGTGGACGTCGGCGGTCGCGACCAGCGGCCGGCCCATCTCGCGGGCGAACTTCACGATCACCTCGTTGACCTGCTCCTGCTCGGCGATCCCGTTGCGCTGGATCTCGAAGTAGACGTTGTCGGGACCGAAGGCGTTGACGAGGTCGTCGAGGTGCGCGCGGGCGTCGGTGAGCCGGCCGTCGACGATCCGACGGCTCGCGCGGGAGGCCAGGCAGCCCGACAGCGCGATGACCCCGCCGCTGTGGCGCTCGAGCAGCTCCATGTCGACGCCGGGCTTGCCGCGGTGCAGGCCCTCGAGGAAGCCGGCGCTGGACAGCTTCGTGAGGTTCTGGAAGCCCTCGTTGCTCTGCGCGAGGAGCGTGAGGTGGTTGCGCTCGATCTTGCCCTCGCGGACCGTGCGGTCGTCGACGAAGTACGCCTCGAGGCCCAGGATCGGCTTGACGCCGTGCTTCCGGCACGCCTTGAAGAGCTCGACCGAGCCGTTCATCACGCCGTGGTCGGTGAGCCCGAGCGCCGGCTGCCCGAACTCCGCGGCGCGGGCGGCGAGCTTGTCGATCTTGCACGCGCCGTCGAGCAGCGAGTACTCGGAGTGGACGTGCAGGTGGGCGCAGGCGGACGTGCTCACGGGTGGGGGAAAGTTAGATGCCCGATCGGACGTGTTCGGCGACCACCCCGCGTGCTCCGCGAAACGGTACGGCGGGCGTCAGCCGCCGTGGCCCTGCGCGCGCTCGGTCCACGCGCGCAGGAGCGCGACCGCGGCGCGGTCGCCGCGGATCGCGGGCCGCTCGCCGCTGGGCGCCTGTTCGCCGCGGAGGACGTGGAGGTAGGTCGCGCGGGACATCGTCACGACCGCGTCCGGGGCGGCCCTGGCGCGCCGCTCCACCGCGACCGGGGCGCCGTCGCGAACGACGACGTGCCAGCGCTGCGGGCTCGGGTCGGCGATCTCCTGGGCGACGGTGAAGCTGTGGCCCTTGGTCCACGCGGGATGGATCGCGTAGGCGAACGCGCGGAGCACGACGTCCGGCTCCAGCTCGGCGCCGGCCCGAGCGGCGGCGCTGAGGTCGAGCCGAGCGGCCACGAGCGCGTCCCGCACCACCTCGGCGCCGCGGCGGCGGCCGCGGACCTTGACGGGTCCGAACCAGCGGCCCATGCGCTTGTGGACGCCGGCCAGGAGCTCGGTCAGCGTGACGACGTCGGCGGTGACGTGGAACGCGGCCTGCGCGCGCGGGCGTGGTCCGGGGAGCGGATTCGCCGTCGCGGCGTGCTCGCCGATGCTGATCGCGTACGTGCCGGAGTCGCGGATCGTGAGGTCGTACTCGACGGGCAGCGTGACGAGCGCGCGTTGGACGGGGACGAGGCCGAGCAGCAGCCGCGTGGCCGCGCGCGGGTCGTCGTGAGCGAGCTTGACGAGCGCGCCCCGGAGCCACGGGTACTCGCGCTTGGACGTGCCGACGACGTCCGCGCGCGTGGGATGCGTCGACTCGGTCACGATCCGCGGCTTGGGCGGGGGCGGCGAGGCGGGCTCGACCGCCACCGCGGGCGCGACAGGCTCGTCGCGCGGCTCGTCCGCCGCCGCCGGCGCGACGACCTCGTCCGACGGCGCGACCGCCGCCGCCGGCGCGACAGGCACGACCGCGTCATCAGCCACCGCCGACGAGACGACCTCGTCCGGCGGCGCGACCGCCGCCGCCGGCGCGACAGACTCGACCGCGTCGTCAGCCACCGCCGACGAAACGACCTCGTCCGGCGGCTCGTCCGCCGCCGCCGGTGAGACGACCTCGTCCGGGGGCTCGTCCGCCACCGTCGGCGCCGCAACGGCGCCGTCGGGTGCCGGTGGCTCGGCTGCGACGGGGTCGTCGACGCGTGCGCGGAGGGCAGCGGCTGCCGCGTCGAGGTTCGCCGACACCTCGAGCCGGTCCTCGTCGGCCGGCCGCTTCGCTGCCGCCGCCGCTTCGGCTTGCTCGTGGGCGCGGCGCGCAAGGTCGTCGTCGGCGCTGCGCTCGAGCTCGGCGATCCGGGTGAGCAGGTCGCCGGTCTGGTGCTCGGCGGAGGCGAGCGCGCCCTGGCGCGCGTCGAGCTGTCGTTCGAGCTGAACGATCCGCACGCGCGTCGCTTCGAGCTCCTGCCGTGCCGCGGCGAGCGCGCCCTCGGTCCGCGCGTTCGCGGCCTTGGCGGCTGCCAGCGCGGCGCGCAGCTCGTCGGCCGCACGAGCCGCCGACGCGGCCTCCTCGCGCGCGGCCGTCAGCTCCTGCCGCGCGGCGGTCTCTGCGGAGCCGTGCTCCACGCGGGCCGCGGCCAGCTCGGCCCGCGCCGCGGTCGTCTCGGCTCGTGCCTGCTCGCGCGAGAGGACGACGTCGGCTTGCAGCGTCTGGGCCTGGGCAAGCTCGCTGCGCGCCGCGTCGAGCGCCTCCGCGAGCGTCGCATGGGCCAGGCGCTCGCGGTCGATCTCCTCGTCCAGCGCCGCGCGCGCGACGGACTCCGCGCGGTTGGCCGCCTCGGCCAACGCGAGCTGCGCGCGGGCCGTCTCCAGCTCGGTCGCGGTGCCGGAGTGGGCGCGGCGCTCGGCCGTGAGGGCAGCGTCGAGCTCGGCGAGCCGGCGTTCGAGGTCCGCGGCACGGCCGGCCGCATCCGCGCGAACGCGCTCCAGCTCGGCACGCACGTCCGCGAGGTCCGCGCCGATCGCGGCCAGCTCGCGCTCACGCGCGCCGAGCCGCTCGCGCGTGTCCACGTGGGCCGCGCGCTCGCTCGTGAGATCGCGGCCCGCGACGTCGCGCTCGCTCCGGGCCTCGGTGGCTGCCGCCTCGGCCGTCGCGGACCGCTCGCGCTCGGCGGCGAGCTCGCCCGCGGCCTTCGAGCGGACCGCCGCGGCGTCCGCCGCCGCGCGCTGCTGGGCCATCGCGACCTGCTCGGCGGCCTGCTCACGCGCGGCGAGCGCGTCGGCGAGCCGGCGCTCGCTCTCGGCGAGCTGCTGCTCGAGCACGCGCGCGCGGCCCTGCTCCTCGCGCAACGTGGCGAGCGCGACCGCGTCCGCGGCACGCAGCAGCTCGCTCCGGCGCACGCGCTGACGCTGGTCGGCCACGTCGGTCCGCAACCGCTTGACCGTCTCGATCGCGGTGGCGAGCGCCTCGGCCTGGGCTGCGTCCGCGCCTGGTGCCTCGCGGTGAAGCGTGGTCGGCGCGGGCGCGGCCGATGACTCGGCGCCCGCGGGCGGCGCGGGCGATGACGGGAGCGCGGGCGCGGCCGACAGCACGGCGCCCTCCGACGGCGCGGACGACGACGGCAGCGCCGACGGGGCCGACAACTCGGCGCCGTCGGACGGCGCGGACGACGCCGGCAGCGCGGGCGCGGCCGACAACTCGCCGCCCTCGGACGGCGCGGACGACGCCGGCAGCGCGGGCGCGGCCGACAGCCCGGCGCCCTCAACCGGCGCGGCCGGGGTCTCGGGCGCGGGCGCCTCGTCGCGCCGGGGCTCCGCCGCCTGGAGCGCCTCCAGACGGCGCTCCAGCTCCGCGCTGCGGAGCTCGAGCACCTCGACCGCCTTCAGCGCCTCCGCGGCACGCTGGGCCTGCGCGCGCTCGGCGGACTCCGCCCGCCGGGCGCGGCGCTCGGCCAGGACGGCGCGGCCGATGACCTCGCCGCCACGCTCGGGCTCCGGCGCCGCGGCCGGGCTGGGCGGCGGCTCGAAGCCGTGGGCGGGCGCCGGCAGGCCCGCACGCGCGCCGCTCTCCCACGTCAGCCAGAGCTCCTCCGGCGCCGGGTCCATCAGAGCGGCCGGAACCAGGTACGTCGCGCGCCAGACCGCCGGGTCGCGCCCAAACCGGGCGTCCGGCAGCGAGTCGAAGCGGCGCCGCTCCTCCCCCCGGCGCAGCCCGAGCGCCGGCAGCTGCTCCTCGCGGCGCGCGAGATCGGTCCAGCGCCCGCGCACGCGCACGAGGCCGGCGTCAGACCCGGACGGCAGCCATTCGACGGTCTCGACGGCAAGCCCCTCCAGCGAGGGCACGGACGAAGAAGGTTCCACGCCGCGGATGCTGGCAGACCGCCCGGCGGTCACAAAGGACGGCGTCCCGCACGCTGCGGGATCGTCGGCCTGGCGCGATCAGTGCTTGCCGCGGAGCCGGCGCGCCGCGAGCAGCACGCCGCCCGTGACCACCAGTGCCGCGCCGCCCGCGAGCATGGGCTTCGGCGCCATCATCCCGCGGGACCGGTACCGGAGCAGCGACTTGCCCATCTTCCAGACGACGACCCCGAGCAGCTTGTACGCCATGGGCGGAGCCTACCCGCCCTCACCCTCGCGTAGCCGCCGCGCCATCCGCGACTGCAGCGACCAGAGCTCGATGAATCCCGGCGACGCCTGCTGGGAGAAGAGCCCACCGGAATCCGCGAACGTCGCGAGCTGCGCGTCGTAGACCGC
>DATHJG010000787.1:0-7175 GCA_035489875.1 Solirubrobacteraceae bacterium
CTCAGAGGGCGCACGCCCCGATGACCTCCTGCCACCACGCGATCTCGGCGGCTCGTAGCCGCGCCGGGATCACGGCCCGGGCACGAGCATCCGTCGCCGCTTGCTCACACAACCGCGGCGCGCGCCGTTGCACGGGTGTGACCGCTACCACCGGGTCGGGATGCGCCACGGGGTCAGCACCGTGACGCGCGGCCGGCGCACGGCGCTCGGAGTCATCTTCCACGACGCGCGCTGACCACCCGCGCGGGGTGTGCTCGCACCCGCGTCCCGGGGTACTTGGACGACATGAACCGCATGTTCTCCGACCTACCGGCTGCGGAGCCTCAGCAGGTCGTCGCGAGCTACGCGACGTACGCCGAGGCGCAGCGCGCCGTCGACCGGCTCTCCGACGCCGGGTTCCCCGTCGAGCACGCGGAGATCGTGGGCCTGGACCTCCGCCTGGTCGAGCGGATCACCGGCCGGCTCACGACCCTCGGCGCCACCGCCGCCGGCGCGGCGAGCGGCGCGTGGTTCGGCCTGTTCATCGGGCTGCTCGTCGGCCTGTTCACGACCGGGCCGGAGTGGCTCGGCCTCATGTTCGGCGGCCTGCTCATCGGCGCCTTCTGGGGCGCGCTGTTCGGCTTCTTCGCGCACTGGGCGCTGCGCGGTCAGCGCGACTTCTCCTCGGCGCGTGCGATCGTTGCCGATCGCTACGAGTTGCGCGTCGCGGATGCCCACGCGGCGCGCGCCAAGGAGCTGCTCTCGCAGCGCTGACGGGCGGAGCCGCTGCTACCAGGCCGGCCCGGCGTGCGTGGCCGGGAGCGGGATCTCGCGCACGGACGGCAGCGAGAAGATGCGGATGACCTGGTCTGAAGGTGCGGGGACGGTGATGATGGTCATGGTGTCGGCCCTTTCATGCTGACTCGGGGCGATGGACACATACTTCCGCTCCGGCGGCCGATCTCCTATGCGGACAGGCCTCCGACTTGCCCCCGGGCCACCCACCGCGTCACCTGCGGTTTGCCCTACCCCTCAGAGGGCGCACGCCCCGATGACCTCCTGCCACCACGCGATCTCGGCGTCGTCGGTCGCCGCGATCAGCCGGCGGCGCGCCTGGGTCTGGACCTGGCCCGCCGGGCCCATCATCAGGATCGGCCCGGTGACCGCGAAGCGGCCGTCCGCGAGGATGACGAGCGCGCCGGCGACGTCGCGGCGCGTGCGCAGGTGCTCGACGACGGGGTTTCCGGAGACCTCGCGCGGATGCGCCGCGTCGCCGTCGTCGGAGTCCCAGGGGCGCGCGGTGTAGACCGGCACGCTGCCGGTGTACGTGCGCGCCGGGCGGACCGGCTTGCTCACCGGGCCCTTGCGCCAGCGGTCGAGCAGCTCCGGCAGGTCCTGCGCGACCTCGTGCCGCACGAGCACGAGCAGGCGATCGCCCGTCTGCAGGCGCGTCGAGCCGCGCGGGAGCAGCGCCTCGTCGCCGCGCACGATGAGCGAGACGAGCGCGTCGCGCGGCAGCCCCAGATCTCGCAGCCGGGCGCCGTCGGCGGCGTCCCCCGGGCGGATCACGTGCTCCACGACCTCGGCGCCGAGCTCGCGCACCGCGCCGACCTCGAGCACGGAAGGCGTGCGCGCCGGCTCGTCGGTGGTGACGCGCAGCCAGCGCGCGACCGGCTCGATCGTCGTGCCCTGCAGCACGGTCGAGAGCAGGACCGCGAAGAACACGATGTTGAAGAACTCGCGCGCCTGGGGCACGCCCTCGATGACCGGGAAGATCGCCAGCACGACGGGGACCGCCCCGCGCAGCCCGGCCCACCCGAGCAGGGCCTTCTCGCGCACGTCGAAGCCGCTGCCGAGCGTGGACACGATCGTCGCCAGAGGCCGCGCGACGAACACGACGACGAGCGCCAGCAGCGTGCCCTTCCACGCGACCTCGTCGAGCTGGGCGGGGAACACCAGCAGGCCGAGCGCGACGAACATCCCGAGCTGCGCGATCCAGGCCAGGCCCTCGTGGAAGGCCGTCACGGTGCGCTTGGCCGGCAGGTTGGCCGACCCCAGCGCCAGCCCGGCCAGGTAGACGGCGAGGAAGCCCGAACCGTCCAGCGTCGCCGCCAATCCGAACGCGACCGCGGCGGCAGCCAGCGAGGCGACCGGATAGAGGCCGGGAGTGGGGAGCTGTACGCGCTGGAACGCCTCGCGCGCGAGCTGCCCCACCGCCACGCCGACGACGAAGCCGATCCCGAGCTGCTGGACGAACAGCAGGAGCATGTCCTCCAGCCCGTAGCCGGGATGGAGCACCCACTCGATGAACCCGAGCACGAGCAGCACGGCGATCGGGTCGTTGAAGCCGGCCTCGCCCTCGAGCGTGCGCTCCAGCCGCTTGCGCAGACCGGCGCCGCGCAGGAGGGAGAACACCGCAGCGCCGTCGGTCGACGCGATGATCGAGCCGAGCAGCAGCCCCTCCACGGTCGAGAAGTCGAACAGCCACGACGCCGCCAGGCCCGTGACGACCGCGGTGATGAGCGTGCCGGGCACCGCGAGCCCGATCGCCGGGCGCAGCACCGGGCGGATCTCGCCCCAGCCGGCCGCGAGCCCGCCCTCGAACAGGATCAGGGCCAGGGCGACCACCCCGATCGTCTCGGCCATGTGGAAGTTGGAGAAGTCGATCAGGCCCAGCCCGTCGGACCCGACGAGCATGCCGAGCCCGAGGAACAGGACGAGTCCGGGCAGCCGCAGCCGGCCCGCGACCAGCGACGCCGCGAGCGCCGCCGACAGCAAGGCACCGACGATCAGGATGCGCTCGGCGTCCGCCAAGCGCGCAGCATTTCAGGAAAGTGCTACTCGGGCGTCGTGTACGCCTGCGAGATGCCGCCGTCGACCATGAAGCTCGTCGCGTTCACGTACGTCGAGTCGTCGCTCGCCAGGAACAGCGCGGCCGCGGCGATCTCGCGCGCCTCGGCGAAGCGCCCCGCCGGGACGTGCACCAGCCGCCGCTCGGCGGCGACCGGGTCCTTGGCGAACAGCTCCTGCAGCAGCGGCGTGTTGACCGGTCCTGGGCACAGCGCGTTCACGCGCACGCCCTGGCGCGCGAACTCCACGCCGAGCTCGCGCGACAGCGCGAGCACGCCGCCCTTGGATGCCGTGTAGGAGATCTGCGACGTGGCCGAGCCCATCGTCGCGACGAACGACGCCGTGTTGATCACGGACCCGCCGCCGCCCTCGACCAGGTGCGGGATGCCGTGCTTGCAGCAGAGGAAGATCGACTTGAGGTTCACGTCCTGCACGCGCTGCCACGCCTCCACCGTCGTGTCGAGCACGGAGGCGTCGTCGGTCGGGGAGATGCCGGCGTTGTTGAAGAGGACGTCGATGCGCCCGAGCTCGTTCTGCACGTGGTCGTAGAGGTCGGCGACCTGTTGCTCGTCGGCGACGTCGACCGCGACGCTCAGCGTGCCGACGCCGTCGTCGCGCAGGTCGACGCCGACGACCGTCGCGCCCTCTTCCATGAACACCTGCGCGCTCTCGGCGCCGATGCCGCTCGCCGCGCCGGTGATGACGCAGACCTTCCCGGCCAGTCGTTCCAAGGCTCAGACCCCCGATGGGTGGTGAACGGACTTCGACGTCATGCGGCCTCGCGGTCGCCCCGCCGCTCCGCCCGGTACGCGCGCGCCTCGTCGACGAGCGCGCCGATCAGCGGTGACGACTCGTCCGCCTCGGGATGCCATTGCACGCCGAGCGCGAACCGGTTGCCCGGCACCTCGAGCGCCTCGGGCAGGTCGTCGAGCGTCGCCCAGCCGGTCACCTCGAGCCCGTCGCCGATCCGCTCCACGCCCTGGTGGTGGTGCGACTTGGTGCCGTGGATCTCCTCGTGCGCGAGGCGCGCGGCGAGCGAGCCCGCCGCCAGCCGCACGTCGTGGTCGGCGTTGTCGAACGAGCCGAGCGAGCGGCGGTGCTCCTCGTGGCCTCTGCCTCGGGCTGCGCCCTCGTCATCGCTATCGCTCGCCTCGGGCAGGTGCTGGTTGAGCGTCCCGCCGCGCGCGACGTTCATCACCTGCATGCCGCGGCAGACGCCGAGGAACGGCAGGTCGCGCTCCAGCGCGCGCCCGGCGAGCGCGAGCTCGAACGCGTCGCGCTCGGGCACGGTCCCGAGGGTCTGCGGGTGCGGCTCCGCGCCGTAGGAGGCGGGGTCCAGGTCGGCGCCGCCGGCGAGCAGCAGGCCGTCGATCACGTCCAGCAGCCGGTCGGGATCGGCGACCGCGGCCGGGTCGGGTGGGAGCAGCAGCGCGATGCCGCCGGCGCGCTGGACGGCGTCGACGTAGCTGCGGGGGAGGAGGAAGGCCTGCGCGTCCCACACGCTCCAGCGGGCGCGTTCGAGCGCAGTGCACAGTCCGATGACGGGAGAGGGCATGACGAGACAGGATGACGCGCCCGACGCGACGCGCCCGCCGCAGCCCTAGACCTTCTCGGGCTCGGTATCCGCGACGCCGAGGCCTTCGCCGGCGAACTCGACCGTCCGCACGGGGCCGGTGAACGAGTGCCGCGCGCTCACGAGCCACCAGATCCCGACTGCGAGCAGCACGCCGCCGACGGTCAGCGGCGCGTAGTTGACCGCGTTCCAGTCGAACTCGTCGCTGAACGGCACCGCAGCCGGTGTGAACGGCAGGCAGAAGATCACGGTGATGATGCCGACCCAGATCGTCGCCCCGAGGTTCATCCACTTGTACTTCGCGCCGTTGGTCCACGGACCGGGCTTGAACGCGTCGCCCATCCGCCAGCGCAGGTAGATCGGGATCGCGTACGCGATGTAGAGGCCGATAACGCACACCGACACGACCGCAAAGAACGCGACCGGGATCCCGGCGGCGTTCGACTGGAGCGCGGGCAGCGTGATGACGAGCGCCCAGAAGCACACGAACAGAACGGCCCCGACCGGGACGCGCTTGGAGTCGAGCTTCGTCCAGAGCCGCCAGCCCGGGATCGCGCGGTCCCGCGAGAACGCGTAGGTCATGCGCGACGCGCTGGTGACGCACGCCATCCCGCAGAACAGCTGCCCGATGCAGGAGATGAGGATCACGATCTCCGCCGCCGTGGCCGAGAGCGACTGCTCGAAGATCGCGAGCGACGTGCCGCCGGCTTCGGTGACCGCGCCGGGATCGCCGACCGCGAACGTGATCGCGAGCAGCACGATCCAGCCGATCACGGCCGAGTAGAACACCGAGCGCCAGACGCCCTTCGGCGCCGACTCCGCGGCCCCATGGGTCTCCTCGGATATGTGCGCCGAGGCGTCGAAGCCGGTGATCGTGTACTGCGTCAGCAGGAAGCCGAGCGGCAGGACGTAGAACCAGAGCATGCCGTCGCCGAAGCCCGAGTTGTTGATCGTCTCGCCGAACACGAACGAGAAGCTCTGGTGGCGGTCCGGCGCGATGACGAGGATGGCGACGATCACGGCGACGCCGGCCACGTGCCACCAGACGGAGATGTTGTTGAACACCGCCACCATGTGTGACGAGTAGATGTTGATCAGCGCGTGCAGCACGAGGATCGCGGCGAACACCGCGAAGATGTCGCCGAGTCCGGCTCCATCGGCGAAGTTGATCACCCCGATGTCGACGCTCCACAGGCCCATCAGCGTGGAGACGAACGTCGCGCACGCGTAGTCCACCGACGCGACGACCGCGACGAGGCCGACGAGGTTGAACCAGCCGGTGAACCAGCCCCAGGCCGCGCCGCCCAGCTCGGTCGCCCACCAGTAGATGCCGCCGGCCGTGGGGTACGCGGAGACGAGCTCGGACATGCAGAACGCGACCAGCAGGATCATGCACGAGATCAGCGGCCAGCCGATCGAGATGGCGATCGGCCCGCCGTTGTTCCAGGCCTGACCGTAGGTGGTGAAGCATCCGGCCAGGATCGAGATGATCGTGAAGGAGATCGCGAAGTTGGAGAACCCGCTCCAGCTTCGGGTCAGCTCCTGCTTGTAGCCCATCTCGGCGAGTCGCTGCTCGTCCGTGCCCGGCGCGGTCGTGCTCATCCGAAAGCGTCTCCCCCGGTAAAGGTCTGGTCACCGACCTATTGGGCGCGACTGTATGCAGCGACGCGGATGGAAGTCAAGCGGCGGGCAGCAGGCCGGCCAGCACGTGCTCGGTGCCCTTGAGGTGCTCGGCCATGATCCGCATCGCCCGGTCGCGGTCGCGCTTGCGCACGGCGACGAGCATCTTGGCGTGCTGCTGGTTGCTCCACGCGAGCAGCTCGGGCGGGTGGGCGATGTAGGCGATCAGGTCGCTCATCTGGCCCTGCGCCTCGGTCATCGCGGCCACGAGCCGCGGGCTGCCGGCGGCCTCGGCGAGCCCGATGTGCCAGCGCACGTCGGCCTGGCGGAAGCCGGAGAAGTCCTCGAGCGTCTCGTCCATCGCGCTGACGCACTCGTCGAGCGGCGCGAGCGCGTCCTTGCCGGCGCGCTCGGCGGCGAGCACCGCGACCGCCAGCTCGACCGCGAGGCGCTGGTCGCAGGCGTCGCGCCAGTCCGCCACCAGCGCCGCGGTCGGCGCCTCGGCGGGCGGCGGCGACTCCGCCACGAACGTGCCGCCGCTGCGGCCGCGGGCGGCGTGCAGGTGGCCGCTCTGCACGAGCGCGGTCAGCGCCTGGCGCAGCGTGGAGCGGGAGATCCCGAGCTGCCGGCAGAGCATGCGCTCGGCCGGCAGCCGCTCGCCCGGCTGGAGCAGCCCGAGCTTGATCGCGGTGCCCAGCCGCTCGAGCGTCTCCTCGAACGCGGTCTGGGACTGGACCGGCGCGAACACGGTCTCCGTCGACGCTCCCGGCAGGCCGAGCCTCATAGCCGCTCGAATCCCCGGACGCGCTCCCAGTCGGTCACGGCGGCCTGGAAGGCCTCGAGCTCGACCCGGGCGTTGTTGAGGTAGTGGTCGACGACGTCCTCGCCGAACGCGGCGCGCGCGACGGCGCTGGCGGCGAACCCGTCGCGCGCGTCCCGCAGCGTGGCGGGGACCCGCGGCTTGTCCGACGCGTACGCGTTCCCCTCGAAGGCGGGCTCCAGCTCCAGCCCGGCGTCCATCCCGTGCAGGCCGGCCGCGATCATGGCGGCGAGCGCGAGGTAGGGGTTGACGTCGGCGCCGGGCAGCCGGCACTCGAGCCTGCGGCTCGGTCCGTGCCCGACCACGCGCAGCGAGCAGGTGCGGTTGTCGCGT
>DATHJG010000788.1:0-7165 GCA_035489875.1 Solirubrobacteraceae bacterium
GGAGGGGGTGGCCGGGTGCCGGCCGATAAGAGCGCCGTGCATCGCAAGTCCCGCGGCTCGTCCGTGCGCGCCCAGGTCTACGCGATGGCGCACGAGCAGATCGTTGCGATGGACTTCAAGCCCGGGCAGCCGCTGTCCGAGAAGGAGCTGTCGATCCAGTACGGCGTGAGCCGGACGCCCGTGCGCGAGGCGCTGATCCAGTTGTCCGACGACGGCCTCGTCGAGATCTTCCCGCAGGCCGGCACGTTCGTTGCGCGCATCAGCGCCCACGGCGTCACCGAGGCGCAGTTCATCCGCGAGGCGCTCGAGTGTGCCGCGCTGCGGCGCGCCGTCGACCGCGTGTCCGCCGCCGACGTCGTGCGCCTGGAGCGGAACCTGCAGCGCCAGCGCGAGGCCAACGAGGCGCAGGACTTCGCGACGTTCTACATCCTGGACGAGGCCTTCCACGAGGCGCTCGTCGAGCGCAGCGGCTACCCGGGGGTCTGGCGCGTCGCCCAGCGGGCGAAGGTGCACCTGGACCGTGCCCGCCGGATGAGCCTCCCCGCCGTCTCGACGATCGGGCGGCTGATCGATCAGCACGCGGCGATCCTCGCGTGCGTCGGGCAGCGAGACGTGGCCGGCGCCGAGGCGGCGCTGACCGAGCACCTCCGGATGGTGCTGCACGACCTGCCGGCGCTCCAGCGCAAGTATCCCGACTACTTCGTCCAGGTCGGCGACGAGTCCGCGCTGCTGGAGGGCGCGGCATGAGCGCCGTGGCCGCCGGGCTGGCGCTCGAGGCGCGGGGCATCACCAAGTACTTCGGGCACGTGACGGCGCTCGACGATGTGTCGTTCGAGATCGCGCCGGGCGAGGTGGTCGCGCTGATGGGCGACAACGGCGCCGGCAAGTCGACGCTCGTCAAGTGCCTCTCGGGCGCGATGCGGCCCGACGAGGGGACGCTGAGCATCGACGGCGAGCCGGTCGTGCTCGAGTCGCCGACGCACGCGCGCGGGCTGGGCATCGAGACCGTCTACCAGGACCTGGCGCTCGCGGACGACCTGTCCGCCGCGGAGAACTTCTTCCTCGGCCGCGAGCACCTGCTGCAGGGGCAGCCGTGGCGCCGGTTCGGCCATCTTGACCGGCGGCGGATGCACCGCGAGGCCTCCGCGCACCTTGACCGGCTGAGCATCAACCTCCCGGACCTGCGGGCGCCGGTGCGCGAGTTCTCCGGCGGGCAGCGCCAGTGCGTCGCCGTTGCGCGCGCGCTCGTGTGGGCCAAGAAGGTCATCTTCATGGACGAGCCGACGGCGGCGCTCGGCGTCGCGCAGACGCGCCACGTGCTCGACCTGATCGTGCGCGTGCGCGAATCCGGCCTCGCCGTCGTCGTGATCAGCCACAGCGTGCCGGAGGTCCTCGAGGTCGCCGATCGCATCGTCGTGCTCCGCCTGGGGGAGCGCGTCGCCACGCTCGACCCGGCCACGTGCAACGGAGACGACGTCGTGGCGGCGATCACCGGAGCATCCACCCACCGAGGCGGGAGGAGCACGCCGTGACCCAGCCCGAGTCCTCCGCGGGAAAGCCGGCGGCGCTGCGGGGCATGACGCTCGGCGGGCTCCGCCCGGGACGAGTCGACCTGTCCGAGAGCTGGCTGTACCTCGCCCTGCTGGGCATCGTGGTCGGCTTCTGGATCTGGGGCGGCAGCGGCTTCTTCGCGCTCGAGAACTTCCGCAACATCCTGTTCGACACGTCGGTGATCGCGATGCTCGCGATCGGCATGGCGTACCTGATCATCGCCGGCCACTTCGACCTGTCGGTCGGCTCGATGCTGATCTTCAGCTCGGTCGTCGCCGCCAAGGTGATGGTCGCGCTGGCGGGCACCACGGAGCAGGTCCAGGCGGGGATCTACCCGCACGCGACGATCGCGATCGTCGCGGGAGTACTCGCGGCGATCGTGGCGGGTGCGGCGTGGGGGGTCGTCAACGGCCTGCTCGTCGTGAAGAAGGGGCTGCCGTCGTTCATCGTCACGCTCGGCACGCTGGGCGCCGCGCTCAGCCTCGCCCAGGTGCTCAGCCAGGGCGCGAACATCTCGTACATCCCGCCCGCGGTGCAGTCGAGCTTCGGCGGCCGCCTCGTGCTCGGCGTGCCGCTGCTGGTGATCATCGCGGCGGTGGCGATGGTCATCGCCTGGTACTTCCTGGCGAAGACGCGGTTCGGGCGCTGGACCTACGCGATCGGCTCGAACCGGGAGGCTGCGCGTCGCGCCGGCATCAACGTCGATCGCCATACGTTCCTCCTGTTCGTCCTGATGGGCGTCCTCGCGGGCGCGGCCGGCGCGATGGACCTCGCCCGCTTCAACACGACGAGCATCGGCGCCCACGCCAACGACAACCTGGCGGCGATCGCGGCCGTCGTCATCGGCGGTGCGAGCCTGCACGGCGGCAGCGGGTCGATCCCGCGCACCGCCGTCGGCGTGCTCATCCCCGCCGTGCTCGCCAACGGATTCATCATCGTCGGAGTCGAGCCCTATTGGCAGGGGTTCGCGATCGGTGCGGTGCTGATCATCGCGGTGAGCGTCGATCAGTCCCGGCGGCACCGCCTGGCCACAGCCGGATCGTCCGGCGGTCATCGCGAGGGCCGTCCGCGCACGTCATCCCGTTCCGGATCGAGGAGAGAAGGCACATGACCCGTCAGTTCACGCTTCCGCTTTCAGCGCTGCTCGCGGCCGCCGCGTTCGCGGCCGGCTGCGGCTCCGACGACGAGGCGTCCGGGGAGGGAGCCGCGCAGGGCGACTCGTACACGGTCGCGTTCGTGCAGGGCTTCACGACCGACGAGTACTACGTGAGCGAGAAGTGCGGCTTCGAGGCGGCAGCCAAGAAGCTCGGCCTGGAGGCGATGGTCGACGGGCCGGCGAACTTCGATCCCGTCGAGCAGACGCCGGTGCTGCGCGCGGTGATCCGCAAGAAGCCAGACGCGATCCTGCTCGACCCGACCGACGCCAAGGCGATGGTGGCACCGATCCAGGAGGCCCAGAACGCGCAGATCCCGGTCATGACGTCGGGCAACTCCGTCGACTCGCCGGTGCCGTTCACGTTCATCTCGGCCAACCAGACCGAGGGCGGGCGGATGGCCGCCGAGAAGCTCAAGGAGCTGCTGCCCGAGGGCGGCAAGATCGTGATCATCGGCGCCAAGCCCGGCGCGTCCGCGACCGACCAGCGCCAGGACGGCTTCGAGCAGGCGATGCAGTCGGACTCGAAGTACGAGCTGCTGCCGACGCAGATCGCGACCGCGAACGACCCGACGCAGGCCTCCAGCCTGCTGGCCGCGACGCTGCAGGCGCACTCGGACCTGGCCGGCGTGTTCGCGGTCAACGTCAACACCGCGAAGGGCGTGATCAACCAGCTGCGCCTCGCCAAGAAGGGCGGGGAGGTCAAGGCGGTCGCGTTCGACGCGGCCCCCGCCGAGGTCCAGGCGATCAAGGAGGGCATCCTGCAGGGCGCCGTCTCCCAGAACCCGCGCAAGATCGGCGAGCTCGCCGTGGAGAACCTCAAGAAGCACCTCGACGGCGCGCGCGACATCCCCAAGGAGCAGCCGCAGACGCCGTTCGTGATCGACGAGGAGAACATCGACTCGCCGGAGGGCAAGGCGGCTGCCTACGTGGGCAGTTGCTGAGCCGCGCGACGATGCAGGACCTCCACGACAAGGTGGCGCTCGTGACCGGCGCCGCGCGCGGCATCGGCCGCGCGTCGGCTGCGCGGCTCGCGCAGGACGGCGCGGCGGTGATGCTGGTCGACCGGGACGAGCGCGCGCTCGAGGTAGCGGCGTCCGAGCTGCGGTCGGACGGCGTCGACGTCGCCGCGGCCGCCGTCGACGTGACCGTCGCATCCACGGTCGACGAGCTGATGGAGCGGACCGTCGCGTCGCTCGGCGGGCTCGACGTGCTCGTGAACTGCGCCGGCATCCAACGCTACGGCACCGTGGTCGACACGAGCGAGGAGCTCTGGGACGAGGTGATGGCGGTCAACGTCAGGTCGGGCTTCCTCATGTCGCGCGGGGCCATCCCGCTCATGCGCGCGCGCGGCGGGGGCTCGATCGTCAACGTGTCCTCGGCGCAGGCGGTCGCCGCCCAGCAGAACGCCGCCGCCTACGTTGCGAGCAAGGGCGCCGTCAACGCGCTGACGCGCGCGATGGCGGTCGACCACGCCGCCGAGTGCATTCGTGTCAACGCGGTGTGCCCGGCGTCGGTCGACACGCCGATGCTGCGCTGGGCGGCTGGCCATCTCGCGAACGGCGACGGAGCCGAGCAGCTCCTGCGCGACTGGGGTGCGATGCACCCCATCGGCCGGGTCGGCGCGCCGGCCGAGGTGGCCGAGCTGATCGCCTTCCTCGCCGGACCGCGTGCGGCGTTCATCACCGGCGCCGACTACCGCGTGGACGGCGGGCTGCTCGCGGCGCTCGGCGTGGCGACCGGGGGTGCGGCGTGATCGGCATCGACGTGACGACCGGCTTCCGAATCGCCGAGCTGCGCGCGACGACGGTCACCGTGCCGCTCGAGGCGCCGCTGCTGCACGCCTCCGGCGCGCACTGGGGACGCTTCGTCCGCACCCTGGTGGAGGTCGAGACCGCCGACGGGCTCGTCGGTCTCGGCGAGATGGGCGGGGGAGGCGCCGGCGCCCGGGCCGCGTTCGAGGCGCTCCTGCCGCGCCTGCGCGGCCACGACCCGTTCCAGCTCGAGCAGCTCAGGCAGAAGATCTGCAATCCGACCGCGGCGCTGTACGACAACCGCACGCAGATCCACGCCGCGATCGAGTTCGCCTGCCTCGACCTGATCGGCCAGCGCCTCGGCGTCCCGGTGTGCGATCTGCTCGGCGGGCGGCTGCGCGACGAGGTGCCGTTCGCGAGCTACCTGTTCTTCCGCTACGGCGACTCGCAGAGCGGCGCCCCGGAGGTCCGGACGCCGGACCAGCTGGTCACCCACGCGCGCGAGCTCAAGGAGGCGCACGGCTTCACGACGCACAAGCTCAAGGGCGGGGTGTATCCGCCGGACCACGAGCTGGAGTGCTACCTGGCGCTCGCGGACGCGTTCCCCGCGGACGGCCTGCGCTACGACCCGAACGCGGTGCTGGGCATGCCCGACGCGCTGCGCTTCGCGCACGCGATCCGAGATCTGCGCAACGACTACCTCGAGGATCCGACCTGGGGGCTCAACGGCCTGCGCAAGGTGCGCGAGGTCGGCATCCCGATCGCGACGAACACGGCGGTCGTCGACTTCGAGCAGCTCGCGTCCAACGTGCTGAACCCGGCGGTGGACACGGTGCTGCTGGACACGACGTTCTGGGGCGGGATCCGCGCCTGCCTGAAGGCGGCCGCGGTCTGCGAGACGTTCCAGCTCGGGGTCGGCGTGCACTCGTCGGGCGAGCTTGGGATCCAGCTCGCCACGATGCTGCACCTCGGCGCGGCGCTCCCCAACCTGACCTACGCCGCCGACGCCCACTACCACCAGCTGGTCGACGACGTCATCGAGGGAGGCAAGCTCGCCTACCGCGACGGGACGATCGCCGTGCCGGACACACCGGGCCTCGGCGTGAAGCTCGACCCGGAGCGGGTGGAGCACTACGCGGAGCTCTACGAGTCGCTCGGCGACTACCCCTACGACCGCGACCCGGGGCGGCCCGGCTGGTACCCGCGGGTCCCGAGCACCAGCTGGGCGGACCCCACGGTGGCCGTGCCTCCCGCGGACTGGCTCGAACAGCAACCGCGCCGGACGCCGGCCAGCGCGACGACGGATCGCTGAGGCCCTGACGATGCGCGCGTCTCGCGGTACCCGGTTGCTGCTCGCCGCGGTGGCGTGCTCGGTCGCGCTGCTCGCGGGTCACGCCGCCGGCGCCCACGCCGCGTCCATCCCGGGCTCGGAGGACGGGGTCGCCCGCCAGTACCACCGGCTGCTGCTCGACCACACCCGCTGGGCTGAGACGACCTGGGACGAGGCGGCCGGCCACTACCAGCTGCAGGACTTCAACTTCGTCGTGGTCCTGGGCAACGCGGTGCTGCTGCGCTTCGGCGACTACGACGCGGACGTGGCCGGCGTGCCGCGCGACGTCCTGCGCGACCACACCCTGCGCACGATCGAGCGCTTCGCTGCGTCCAACCGGTGGGTGGACCCGGCCGGCGACTGGGGCGTCACGACGTACTGGGACTCGACGTTCGAGGCCTACTTCGTCGCCGCGGCCCGCCTGCTGTGGGACGAGCTCGACGGGCCGACCCGCGCGAACGTGGATCGCATCGCCGCGTCCGCGGCGGACGCCATCGCCCGCGCGGGCACGAACTCGCCGTCGACCAACGGGCTGACCGGGGGCTTCCTCGCAGACTCGAAGATCGAGGAGATGGGCGCGCGCACGATGCCGCTCGCCGCGGCCCTCGCGTACCTGCCAGGGGACCCGTCGAGCCCGGCCTGGCGCGAATGGCTCGACCGCTGGGGATCCAACATCGCCGGCCTTCCGCCCGCCGACCAGGCGAACGCCGCCGAGCTCGACGGCCGCGCGGTGGCGGAATGGAATCGGTCGCAGAACGTCTTCGACACGTTCATCGTCGAGAACCATGGCTCGTTCGCGCCGCACTACCAGCAGTCGGCCGCCGCCTACCCGGGCCGGAATGCGGCCCAGTTCCTGATCGCCGGTCGGCCGCTGCCGCAGGTGCTGCGCACGCCGCCGAACGGGATCGAGCTGCTCGCGACGCTCCGCCGCCTTGGGACCGACGCCGGCGCCGGCGCGAACCCGATGGTCGCCGACCGCTACCACCTCTACGGCCGCGACATCCTGCCGCTCGCCTACCAGAGCACGGTGCTGGGGGATCGGGACGCCGCGCGTGCCGAGCGGATGCTGCTCGCGCGCCTCGCGCCCTACCAGGCCTACCCGCCGGCGCATCGCCTGGCGAAGTTCAGCGGCGAGCCGAAGTACGAGCCCGAGGCGCGGGCGGAGCTCGCGATGGCATATCTCCTCCACTACGCCCGCGCGCAGCTCGCGGGGGACGTGGAGCCCGTCGGCGAGCGCGCGTACTTCGAGCGCGCGAGCGGAGCGACCGACTTCGGGGCGGTTCCCGGGCTGGTCGCCCAGCAGTCGCCGCACGCGCTCGCGGCGGCGGTCACCAAGCCCGGCTTCGTCAAGTTCGCGTTCCTGCCCGAGCACGACGA
>DATHJG010000789.1:0-2568 GCA_035489875.1 Solirubrobacteraceae bacterium
CGCGCTCGAGGACCATACGGGTAGCCGCGCGGACGCGCTTCGAGGCCAGGCGGCGGCCGCCCGGCTGCACGGCTACCGGGCCGCATGGCTGCTCGACCAGAGCCGCGACGCGAGCGCCGCCTCCTCGATGGCCAAGCTGTCGATCGCCCAGCTCGGACGGAGCGTGGCGCGTGCGGCGGTCGACCTCCTCGGTCCGCTCGCCGTCCTGGAGGCCGACGCCGAGTTGCCGCTCGCCGGCCGCGCCACCGCGCTCCTGCGCGCCGGCGTGGGCTCGACCATCGCCGGAGGCAGCGTCGAGATCCAACGCACCGTCATCGCTCGGCGGGAGCTGGCTGCCCGATGACGCTTCCGCTCGAGGGTGTCGTCGTCGCCGACTACTCGCAATACGTCGCGGGACCGCTGTGCACCCTGCTGCTGGCCGACCTCGGCGCCGACGTGATCAAGGTGGAGCCACCGCAGGGCGACCAATGGCGGCGCCAAGAGCCCTGCGGGAACGATCTGAGCAAGCCGTTCATCGCCCTGAACCGCAACAAGCGCTCGGTCGTCATCGATCTCAAGTCGCCGGAGGGCCGGCGCCGGTCGAGCGACTTGATCGCCCGATCCGACGTGACCGTGCACAACTTCCCCGCCGACCGTGCCGAGCGGTTCGGGCTGGACCGCGCAGCGGTCCTCGCCGCCAACCCGCACGCGATCATCGTCCGGATCTCCGCGCTCGGCAGCGACGGACCCGACGGCGGCAGCCCGGGATACGACCTCAGCGCCCAGGCCGCCTCCGGCCTGCTGATGGCCGACGCGCGTATCGGCGACGCGGTCCCGATCCGTGCCGGCGGGATCGCGATGGCGGACCTCGGCGCGGGCATGCTGGGCGCCGTCGCGGCCGTCTCCGGGCTCATCAGGGCGCGCGCCGAAGGCGTCGGTGGGGAGCTGGAGGTCTCGCTGCTCGGCGCAGGGCTGACCGTGCAGCTTCAGCGCTTCATCTCCGTCGCCGCACACGACGGGACGGCGGGCGAGGCGGCACTGGCCGCCACTCGAGCCGAGCTCGACGCCGTCGCGCAGGAGGCGGCGCTCGGGCTCCGCGTCAACCCGTACTACCGCGCGTACGCCGCCGCTGACGAGTTCATCACCGTCGCCTGCCTGAACCTGGCGCAGCGAAGCGCGCTGCTCACCGCGTTCGACCTGGAGGACACGGCCGTGGCGAACCCGGACGAGCCGCCGCGAACGGCCCAGGAGGCCCGGCGGCGGGAGCGAGTCGGGGAGGCGATCGCGGCCGCGGTATCCGAGCGACCCGTGCGCGATTGGGTCGGTCGCCTACGCGCGCGGGGGATCCCCTGCGAACGCGTACGAACGCTCCCCGGTCTCTTCGAGGACGCGCAGGTGAAGGCCAACGGGCTGGTCCAGACGATCGATCAGCCGGCGATGGGTGCCGTCCACCTGCTCGGCAGTCCGTTCAAGCTCGACGGTGAGTTCGTGACCGCACGGCGTCCGGCACCCGGGCGCGGAGAGCACACGCACGAGGTCTTCAGCGCCGAGCCGCGCCTCACTCCGACCGGCGACAGGCGAGCATGAACTTCGCGGTCGGACGGGAACAGGCCGACTTCGCCGAGAGCATCCGCGCGGCGCTCGGCGACTACCGCCCGCCGACCTGGGTTCCGGGCGCCGCGCTCGACGATCACGACCAAGAGCTCTCCGGCAGGATGCGCGAGGTCGGCTTGGCCGAGGCGGTCGCCGAGGGCCACGGCTTCGTCGCCGCGGCCGGCCTCGAGCTCGGCCGGGCCCTGGCGCCGCTCGCGTTGTTCGACGAGATCGCCGTCGAGCGCGCCGCGCTGGCCGCCGCGGGCGTCGCGCGCCATCCCCGGGGCCATGACGTCGCACTCGACCTGCGTGAAGCGGGCGCGTCGCTGATCCCACTCGACGGAGCGCGGCCGGAGCCGGCGCTCGACACGCAGGGGTTCATCCGCCTGGCCGTCGAGGTCGGAGAACCGACGCCCTTCCCGGAGCTTCGACCGTGGGCGGCCTTCCACACCGCCTACTACGCCGGCGTCGCCGCCGTGGCGCTGGCCCTCGCCGTCGAACACGCGCGCACGCGCGTCCAGTTCGGCAGGCCGCTCATGGCGCTCGCGCCCGTCCAGCAGATGCTCGCCGATGCCGCCATGCTCGCGCAGGGGCTGGAGCTGCTCGCATGGGAGGAGCCCGAAGACCCGTGGCCGCCGCTCATCCATGCGAGCGAAGCAGCCTGCCGCGTCTGCGAGATCTCCCACCAGGTGCACGGCGCCATCGCGTTTGCGCTCGAGACGCCCCTCCACGGCTTCTTCCGACGGGCGCACGCGACCAGGCTGTTCACCGCCGCGGTCGTGCGCGCCGCGCGCTGCGCGAGGGCCACCGCGTGACGGCGACACGGCGGATCCTGGTCACCGGCAGCTCGGCCGGCACGGGCGTCAGGACGACAGAGGAGGCTCCGCGATGAGTCAGGTGACCAGCGTGCGGACGGGCGGGCACGTGGTGGTGGAGAGCCTCGAGGCGCTCGGCGCCGACGTCGCCTTCGGCATCCCGGGGACCCACACGCTGTCG
>DATHJG010000790.1:0-17942 GCA_035489875.1 Solirubrobacteraceae bacterium
GCGGCCCGGGCTACCGGCCGCCGCCTACTTCAGCAACCGAGAGAGCCGGCGGTCCTTGAGCACCCGGCCGTCCGTCTGGTCGGTCGGGCAGTACGTCATCACGTAGTCCTCGTAGAACACGGCCTCGAGCACCGTCCCGCATTGCGGGCACGGCTCGCCCTGGTGCGCGTGCACGCGCGTCGGCTTCGGGAACTTCTCCGGCAGCGGGAGGTCGACCCGCTCCTCGTAGACGTCGATCACGCGACCGAGCTCGGACACCATCGCGGCGCGCAGCGCGTCCGCGTCGTCGTCGCTCAGGTCGTCGCCTCGCTTGAACGGCGACAACCGCGCGACGTTGAGGATCTCGTCCACCCACGTGCGCCCGATCCCGGTGACGACCTGCTGGTCGCGCAGGAGGGTGTGCAGCGGCCGCGGCGCATCGAGCAGCTCGCGCAGCGGGGGCGGGTCGGGCCACGCCTCCGGCCCGAGCCCGGCGAGCGACTCCTCGCCCGCCAGGTCGTCAACCCGCAGCACCTTCACCCACGCGGCCTGCTTGGACCCGAACTCGCGCACGCGCAGCTCGCGGTCGCCGGGCAAGCGCAGCAGCAGCCGCGACGTCCTGTCGCGCAGCGACGCGCGCTTGTCGTACAGCTGGATCCGCCCCGCCGACATGAGGTGGAGCAGCACGACGAGGTCGTCGAGCTCCAGCGTCAGCAGCTTCCCGCGCCGCGACACGCCGGTGAACTCCCGCCCGTCGAGCGCATGCAGCGGCGGGTCGAACGTCTTGAGCGCGTTGATGCCCGGGGCCAGCGCAGACTCGACCGTCTCACCCGGAAGCACCGCGCCGAGCCGGCGCGCGACGATCTCCATCTCGGGAAGCTCGGGCATGGGAGTCCACTCTAGAGTCCTCCGCCAGCCATGCCCGCCTGGATCCAGCACGAAGCCGCGGCGATCGCCAGGCGCGCCGAGCGGGAGCTGGAGGCGCTCGTGGCGGTCTCCTCACCGTCCGGCGACGTCCATGCCGCCGAGGAGTGCGCCGCCGTCTGCGCCGCGTTGCTCCCGGCCGACGCGGAGGTGGAGCGGCCGCCGTGCTCCTCGCCCGGGCACGCGCCCGACGTGCTCGCGCGCGTGCGCGGGAACGGGACACGGCGGATCCTGCTGCTCGGCCACGTCGCCACCGTGATCGCCCACGCGCACCACAAGCCGCTGCGGCGCGAGGGCGACCAGCTGCTCGGCTCCGGGACCGTCGACATGAAGGGCGGCGTCGTGCTCGCGCTCGGCGCGCTGCGCGCGCTCGCCGGGCGGCGCGGCGACTTCGCCGAGGCCGCGCTGCTGCTCGTGTGCGACGAGGAGTGGCGCACCGCGCCGTTCGCCCACGTCGAGCGCTTCGCCGGCTGGGACGCGTGCCTGTGCTTCGAGGCCGGCGAGCTGACGGCGGACGGCGCGGAGGGCGTCGTCGTGCGGCGCAAGGCGGCGGGGACGCTCAAGGTGCGCGCGAAGGGCCGCGCCGCGCACTCCGGCTCGGCGCCCGACCGCGGGCGCAACGCGCTGCTCGCGCTCGCGACCGCCGCGCAGGCCGTCGCCGCGCGCCATGCGCCCGACGGCCCCGACCGCCTGACCGCCGTGCCGACCGTGCTGCACGCCGGCGACGCGTTCAACGTCGTCCCCGGCCGCGGCGAGCTGATCTGCGACCTGCGCGCCGACTCCGACGCGGCGATCCTCGCCGTGCGGGCGGCGATCCCGTCCGACGTCGGCGGCGTCGCGCTCGAGCCGGAGCTGATGCGCCTGTGGCCGGGCATGGACGCCGAGCAGGCCACCGTGCCGCTGCTGCAGCGCGCGACCGCCGCGCTCGGCCGCCCGGTCGCGGGCGTTCGTCGCGGCGGGGCGAGCGACGCGAGCCACCTCGCGCGCGCGATCCCGCTCACCGTCGACGGCCTCGGCCCGCGCGGCGGCAAGGCGCACAACCCGGGCGAGTTCGTGCTCGCCGACTCGCTCGCGACCCGAGCCGAGGTCGCGCTCGCGGTGATCGACGCGGCGCTGACGGGCTAGGGCGCGGTGAGCGCGAGCGACTCCAGCTCGCGCGGGCGCATGAGCGCGAGCAGCTCGCCGCGGCCGGCGCTGACGCGCACCGCGGCGACCCCGCCCTTCTTGAAGTCCACGCGCGCGCCGGTGAGGTCGAGCACGACCTGCTCGAACGACGGGTTGTGGCCGACGACGAGGATGCGCGCGCCCTCCCCGTGCTCGGCGAGCAGCTCCGCCACCATGTCGAGGTCGAAGCCCTTCCCCACCTCCTCGCGCTCCTGGGGGGTGACGTTGAGCGGCTCGCACGCGAGCGCGGCCGTCTGCGCGGCGCGCACGAGCGGGCTCGTGTAGCACGCGGCGAACTCCAGCCCGAGCCGCGCCAGCGCCTCGCCCGCAGCGATCGACTGGCGCTCCCCGCG
Organism: Solirubrobacteraceae bacterium; assembly: GCA_035489875.1. Lineage (GTDB taxonomy): Bacteria > Actinomycetota > Thermoleophilia > Solirubrobacterales > Solirubrobacteraceae > DASQMT01. The sequence continues at coordinate 2,421 of DATHJG010000790.1, forward strand.
GGCGGTCAGCTCGCGGGCGAAGTCGGACTTCGACTCGTGCGGAACGGCCTCGCCGTGCCGGAGGAGCCAGAGCTGCTGATGAGGCATCGGTCAGCAGCGTAACCGGACGCGAACATGTGAACTCAATACGCGCGGATCGGCGGGCCGGTGATCGTGCCGCCGTCGGGACGGGTCCACTTGGCCCGGTAGCGGTGCTTGGACCGGTGCTGGGTCTTGAACCCGTAGACGCCGCCCGTCTGGAGCGCGGTCAGCCGCTTCCAGCTCCCGTTGCCGACCTTGTGCTCGATCGTGACCTGCGTCGATCCGGTCGCCGGCCGCACGCGGCCCCAGCCCACGTCGCTCGACCCGTAGCGCTTCACCGCCAGCGGCAGGATGAACGCGTTGTACGCCGGCTTCTTCTTCCCCTTCGACGTGCGCAGGCCGGTCTCGAAGCCCGAGTACCGCTTGGTCTTCGAGCCCTTGTGCGGCTGATCGTCGCTGAGCAGGTACTGCGAGAACGCCTTCACGCGCGGGTTCGCGTAGGCGATCCGCTCCGAGATCGCGATGTACTCCGCCTGGCGCTGGAGCGTGACGCCGGCGAACGGGTCGGGCTTGCTCTGGATCCCGAACTCCGTCAGGTAGATCCCGCGGCCCGATGCGATCGCGCCCGCGCGCGCCGCCTTGTCGAGCGCGCTGGTCAGCCGGCTGAGCGAGCCGATGCTGACCTCGTCCGTATCTTTGGAGACGAACGTCGGTCCCGCCTTGCGCGTGTACGCGTGGTGGGCGTAGCCGTCGATCCGCAGCTTCCTGCACCCGCTGGACTTCTTGTAGTCCTTGCTCAGGCACAGCGCCCCGCGGAGGAACGCGAGCGGCGAGACGACGTTGACGTTGCCGATCGGGGCGGTCTCCCCGAACAGCACCTTGTCGTGCGAGCCGCCGGTCACGCCGTGGATCGCCCCCTCGCCCGCGGCGTAGAGCTGGCGGTACAGCCGGGGCGTGTGCGGCTTGCCGTTCTTGAACTGCGGGCCGAGGAACCCGGGGTGGTTCGGCTCGTTCCAGATCGACCAGAGGTTCACGCGGTCGCCGTAGCGCCTCGCCACGGCGCGCACCCAGCGGCCGAACAGCTTGGGGCTCGGGTCGTCCACCTTGCCCTTGTGCCGCTTGGTCGCCCACGTCGGCACCGGGCCGGTGAGCGTGAGCTGCACGGTCATCTTGCGCCGCTGGATCGAGTCGACCAGGCGGTCGAGCAGGTCCCACGTGCCGGGCGGATACGCGTTCGGGTCCGCCGTGTCGAACGTGGGCTGCGCCTTCCACGTCGGCCGCGCGGAGAACTGGCGCCAGTAGACCAGCGCACGCACCTGGCTCACGCCGAGGCCCTGGATCTCGTCGAGCGTCGCCTCGCGCGCGTCGTCGCGCAGCAGCTCGCCCGGCGCCTCGAACGTCATCACCTGCGAGCTCGAGGCGTGCGCCGCGGGCGCGAGCAGCGCGGCGGCGAGCAGCGCGAGCAGGGCAGTGAGCAGCGTTCGGGGCACGGTAGAGGTACGAACCCGCGAGGCACCGCGCGGTTTCGCTCGTCGAGGTTAGCCGCCGGCCGCCAGCGCGGCGACGCCCGCGAGCGTGACCAGCACGCCCGCGTGCTGCGTGCGCGTGAGCCGCTCGTGCAGGACCATGCGCGCGAGCACGACCGTGACCGCCGGGTAGAGCGAGCCGAGCACGCCGACGACGCTGAGCAGCCCGCGGCCGGCGGCGAGCACGAACAGGAGGTTGGCGAGCAGGTCGAACACGCCGACCGCGGCGATCGGGCCGAGCGCGGCCGGGGCGGTCGGGAGCCGCGGTCGCACGATCGCGCACGCGACGAGCAGGATCGCGACGTCGGCGGTGCGCGCGGACAGCAGCACCCACGCGACGTCACCGGTCTCCTCGGCGCGGTCGATGCCGGCGAAGAACGAGCCGAACCCGATCGCGGCGAGCAGCGCGAGCCCGATCGCCTGGCGCCCGTTGCGGCGCTTCTCCGCATCGTCGGAGGGCTCCTCGCGGGCCGCGAGGACCACGCCCGCGCAGGCGAGCACGATGCCGGCGACCTGGAGCGCGCCGGGCCGCTCGCCCGACAGCAGCCCGACGAACACGGGGATCGCGACGCCCGTGGCCGAGATCGGGGCGACGACGCTCATCGTCCCGATCGCGAGCGCCCGGTAGAACGCCATGAGGCCGAGCAGCCCGAGCCCGCCGACCCCGGCCGCCCACGCCGTCGCCGCCGCGTCGTGCTCGGTCGGCGCGCCCGCCAGGACGGCGACGACGAGGATCGCCAATGCGAGCCCCTGCGACAGGACGAGCACCGCGAGCAGCGCGTGCCGCCGGCTCTGGAAGCCACCGAGGAAGTCCGACAGCCCCCACGCGAGCGACGATGCGAGGGCGAGGAGGGCGGCCGCCATGGACCGGACAGTAGTGCTCCGCGGGTCGTCCGGACCGCGACTGATGGCGAGCCGGACATCCTGTCCGGGCTTGACCGGGCTTCGCCCTACGTCAACTGCGCAAGGTGGAACGGCGGCTCGGACCCGAAGGTGCGCTTGTAGCGCAGCCGCACGAGCTCGTAGCGCCGGAGCGCCTCGGAGTGGCGCCCGCGGCGGAGCATGAGCGCGATCAGCTCACGCTGGGCCTCGAGGTCGAGCGGCTCGAGCTCGACGAGGCGCTGGAGGTACTCGGCGACGGCGTCCTCGTCGCCCGCGTCGCGGCGCTGGTCGGCGAGCCCGCGCAGGACCTGGGTGGCCAGGTCCCGCAGGCGCTCGCGCTCGGCCAGCGCCCACTCCGCGTACGGCTCGTCGGCGAGGAAGTTGCCGCCGTACGCCCGCGCGGCGCCCGCCAGCGTCGCCTCGGCGCGTTCGATCGCCCCGCCCTGGAGCTGCTGCAGCCCCGCGCGGGCGCGCGCCTCGAAGTCGTCGGCGTCGATCGCGATGCGGCCGGGTGCCAGCTCGTAGCCGCCGCCCCGGGCGACGACGTAGCCCGACGGCTTGCCCCGCGGCCGGCCCGGCTCGAGCCGATCGCGCAGCGTGTGGATGGCCTGGCGGACGTTGCTCGCGCCGGCGCGGCCCGCGTTGGGCCAGAAGACGTCGAGCAGCTCCTCGAGCGGGACGACGCGCCCGCGCTCGCAGACGAGGTACTTGAGCAGCTGGCCCGGCCGGTGGCCGAGCCACTCCTCCGTCGCCGCCTCGCCGCCGACCTCGATGCTCGTGCGCCCCAGCGCACGCACGATCAGGCGCGGCGGGAGCTCCTCGCTCGGGAGGCCGGCCGGCCCGGCGAGCCGGTCCAAGGTGACGACGACCTGCCCGGCCGCGGTGGCGACCGTCGTGGCCCAGGCCGGAGCGCCGTCGGCAAGCTGGATCTGGCGCTGCGTGCTCTCTCCTCCCAACGCCAGCGAGCTCACGCAGTCCGCCTCCGTGCAGGCGACCAAGTCGCAGCAGCGCAGGGGGCGCGGCACGGGCTGACCCATGATCAGGCGCGCAGCCCCGTTGGCCGCGAGCAGCCGGCCCTCTCCGTCGAACACGAGCACGGCGTCCGGGAGCGCCTCGAACACCGCGTCCCAGGCCACGTCGGTCGACGCCGCGACGACGTTGCCGTGCGCCGCAGCCTCGGTCGAGGGGTCCGGCTTCACAGGGTCAAGGGTCCCAGCCGCGTCATCTGCGCCCAACCTTACATATGTCCACGAACACAGCTTAACGCTCAATTGACGGCGCAGGTAACAGCGGGTTGACCGCCTCCCCGTACGGTGCCATGCGTCCTGGGTGCGCGAAGGATCGCGATCCCGACTGCCGGAGAGGACGACCACGCAGATGCTCAGCACGATCGGAGGGGCCCAGGGGGCGATCCGCCGCGAGGCGGATCTGATCGACTCTGCGCTCGGGCGCGGGCGCTTCCGGCGCCGCCGCAAGCTCGATCACTCCCCTCAGGCAGAGCGGCTCGTGCTCGCCGCGGTGGCGCGTGCCAAGGAGGGCGACGCCGACGCGCTCCGCTTCCTGTACCTCCGCTACGCGGACAACGTCTACGGCTACGTCTGCTCGATCGTGCGCGACGAGTTCGAGGCCGAGGACGTCACCCAGCACATCTTCGCCAAGCTGCTGACCGCGCTCGAGCGCTACGAGCCCCGCGTCGTGCCGTTCTCGGCCTGGATCCTGCGCGTCGCCCACAACGCGGCGATCGACCACGTCCGGGCGCACCGGCCGGTGCCGCTGGAGGAGGTCCATCCGCCCGACGCCGCGAGCGACGACGGCGCCGGGAGCCGCGAGCGCTTCGCCGACCTGCGGCTCGCGCTCGACGCGCTCCCTCCCGAGCAGCGCGACGTGATCGTGCTGCGCTTCCTCGTCGGCCTGACGCCGCGCGAGATCGCCGACCGCATGGGCCGCTCCGAGGACGCCGTGCACGGCCTGCAGCATCGCGGCCGGCGGCGCCTGCGGTCCGAGATGCTCGCGCTCGTGGCCTGAGCTGAGCGCGTCAGTCGCGCTTGCCGCGGCCGTAGAGCAGCTTGACGGCCTTGCCGATCAGCTTCGTGGTGCCCGCGCGGAACGGATAGAACTGCAGGTCGCCCTTCGGCGGGGCGAAGCGCGTGACCAGCAGCGACTGCTGGCGGCAGTACTTGCGGATCCCGCCGGCGGCGTGGCGCGAGCCCATCCCGGAGCTCTTCCAGCCGCCCATCGGCAGCTCGAGCGCGAGGTAGTTGAGCTGCGCGTCGTTGACGCACACGACGCCCGCCTCCACGCGCCGGGCGATCTCCTCCCCGCGCGCCGCGTCCTTCGTCCACACCGAGGCGGCGAGGCCGTACTCGGAGTCGTTGGCCAGCCGCACCGCCTCCTCGGCGTCTGCGACCTTCATGATCGGCACCGTGGGGCCGAACGTCTCCTCGGTCATGCACGCCATCGAGTGGTCGACGTCGACGAGCACGGTCGGCTCGTAGAAGCCGCCGCCGTCCGTGTGGGCCACGCCGCCGGTCAGCACCCGAGCGCCCGCGTCGCGCGCCTGCTCGACGTGGCGGCTCACGATGTCGAGCTGCGGCGGGAACGTCATCGCGCCCACGTCGACGGTGCCGGGGCCGGTGGAGACGCCCTGGCGCAGTGCGGCAACCTTGCGTGTGACCCGGTCGACGAACTGGTCGTAGATCGGTTCCTCGACGTAAACCCGCTCGACCGAGATGCAGGTCTGACCCGCGTTCTGCATCGAGTAGTACGCCGCCGCGCTCGACGCGCGCTCGAGGTCGGCGTCCGCGAGCACGATCATCGGGTCCTTGCCGCCGAGCTCGAGCGAGACCGGCGTGAGCGTCTGCGCGGCGCGCTCCATGATCTTCTTCCCGGTCCGCGTGGAGCCGGTGAACATCACCATGTCGACCTCGTCGACCAGCGCCGCGCCGGTGGCGCCGTCGCCGGTGGCGACGATCAGGACGTCCTCGGGCAGCCCGCACTCGCGCATCGCCCCCGCCATCAGCTGCGACGTGAGCGGCGTCACCTCCGACGGCTTGAGCACGACGGCGTTGCCGGCGGCGAGCGCCGGGATGCAGTCCCCGAACGAGTTCGTCAGCGGGTAGTTCCACGGGCCGATCACACCGATCACGCCCAGCGGCCGGTAGCGCACGACCAGCTTGCGTCCGAGCACGAACGGGCTGGAGGAGCGGACCTTCTCGTCGGCGAGGTAGCGCGGCGCGTGCTTGGCCCAGAAGCCGAACGCCGTCGCGGCGTAGCCGATCTCGTTGATGACCGCGTCGTCGTGCGTCTTGCCGGTCTCCGACACGATCGTCTCCACGATCCGGTCGGCGTTGTCCACCACCCACTTCTGTGCACGGCGCAGGACCTTCGCGCGGCCGTCGAACCCGAGCGCCTCCCACGCCGGCTGCGCGGCGCGCGCCCGGGCGACGATCACGCGGACGTCCTCCGCGGAGGCGACGGGGACGGTGGCGATCACCTCGCCGGTGGCGGGGTTCTCGACGCGGATGCCGTCCGCGGCGGGGGCGGGCTGCTGCTCGACGGTGGCCATTGGCTGAGGCTACCCGAGTAACGTCGCCGAAGGCGAGCGCGACGAAGGAGCGCCTCGCCTGGCAGGCGCCCGTAACGTCGCCGAAGGCGAGCGCGACGAAGGAGCGACTCGCCTGGCAGGCGAAACCGGTCTCTACCCGAAGCTGAGCTTCTCGATCACGGCGGACTCGCGCGGGCGGTCGCGGGCGTCTGTCGGGAGCGCCTCGAGCGCGTCGACGACGTCCATGCCCGAGGTCACCTCGCCGAACACCGTGTGCTTGCCGTCCAGCCACGGCGCGGCGTCCTTGGTGACGATGAAGAACTGGGAGCCGTTCGTGTCCGGGCCGGCGTTGGCCATCGCGAGCGCGCCGCGGACGATCTTGTGGTCGTTGAACTCGTCCTCGAACTTGTAGCCGGGGTCGCCCGTGCCGTCGCCGCGCGGGCAGCCGCCCTGGATCATGAAGTCGGTGATGATCCGGTGGAACGTCAGGCCGTCGTAGAAGCCCTTCTCGGCCAGGTCGCGCATGTTGCCCACCGTCTTGGGCGCGGCGTCGTCGAACATCTCGAAGACGATGTCGCCGTGGTTGGTGGCCATGGTCATCTGGGACATGGGGGTCATCCTTTCGCGAGCTCGAGGCGGAGCGTGTAGCCGCGGACGTCGGTGCCGTCGACCGAGTCGGCCACGCGGGCGGCCTGGTCGGCGGGCACCTCGAAGAGCATGAACTGCTCCAGCAGGCGCACGTTGCGGATCGCCTCGCCGTCCAGGCCGGTCGCGGCGACGGCGGAGATCAGGTCGGCTTCGGCGAGGCCGGCCGCGCGGCCGCCCGACGCGATCAGCTTGCGGAAGCCGGCGTCGCCGTTGACCACCGCCGCCTCGTCGTGCGGCTTGCGATGCCGGCGCGGCTTGGACTCCTCCACCTTGACCGGCGCGACCTTCGCCCCCTCCGCCCACGGCGAGATGCGCGTGTTGGCGTGCTTCTCGATCGCGGTCAGGTCGCGCGCCTGGCGCGGCTCGACGAACGTGATCGCCCGCCCAGAGCGTCCCACGCGACCGGTCCGCCCGATCCGGTGCACGTAGACGTCGGGCGAGGTCGGGACGTCGAAGTTGATGATGTGCGTCACCGTCGAGATGTCGAGCCCGCGGGCGGCGACGTCGGTGGCGACCAGGATCTGCACGCGCCCGCTCTTGAACGAGATCATCACCCCGTCGCGGCCGCCCTGGGTCATGTCGCCGTGCAGCGCCCTGACGTTCATGCCGCGGTCGCGCAGCGTGCGGTAGAGCTGCTCGCAGCGGATCTTGGTGCGCACGAACACGATCGCCTGGTCGGGCCGCTCCGACTCCAGCACGCGCGCGAGCATGTCGTTCTTCTCGGCGGGCTTGGTCTCGACGAAGAACTGCTCGACGGTGTCGATCGTCAGCGTCGCCGACTTGACCTTGACCGTGACCGGGTCGTAGAGGTGGCGCTCGGCCAGCGCGCGGATCTCGGCCGGCATCGTCGCGCTGAACAGCGCCGTCTGGCGGCCGTTCGGCGTGTTGGAGAGGATCTTCTCGACGTCCTCGAGGAATCCGAGATCGAGCATCTCGTCCGCCTCGTCGAGCACGAGGTAGCGGCAGGAGTGCAGCACGAGCGAGTGGCGCGAGATCAGGTCGAGCACGCGCCCGACGGTGCCGACCACGATCTGGGCGCCCTGCTTGAGCTGCGCCTGCTGCGTGCGGATCGGGGCGCCGCCGAAGACCGCGACGGGGTCGACGCCGCGGTACTTGCCGTAGGTCCGCAGCGCCTGCGTGACCTGGATGCACAGCTCGCGCGTGGGCGTGAGCACGAGCGCCTGCGTGTCCGGGTCCTCGGGATCGACGAAGTCGAGCAGCGGGAGCCCGAACGCGGCGGTCTTGCCGGTGCCGGTCTGTGCCTGGCCGATCACGTCCTTGCCGGCGAGCAGCTCCGGGATGGCCTGCTCCTGGATCGGGCTCGGCGACTCGTAGCCGACGTCGCGGAGGGCGGAGAGGATTGCATCTGAGAGCCGGAGATCGGCGAAGGTGGTCATTCGGGAGCGAGAGCTTAGAACTCCTGGAGGCAATCCCCCCTCAGGGGTGTGGTCAACCGGACGGTGGAGCCGATCTTCCTCCGCTAGCTTCAACCGCCATGACGGAAGAAGCCATAGTGGTCGAGGGGCTGGAGAAGTCGTACGGCTCGGTGCGCGCCCTGTGCGGTGTGGACTTCGCTGTGCGCACCGGCAGCGTGCTCGGCCTGCTCGGCCCGAACGGGGCCGGCAAGACAACCGCGGTGCGAATCCTCGCGACGCTGCTCAAGGCGGACGGGGGCACGGCGCGCGTCGCCGGGCTCGACGTCGAGCGCGACGCCGCCGCGCTCCGGGCCAAGATCGGGCTCGCCGGCCAGTACGCGGCCGTCGACGAGAACCTGACCGGCTTCGAGAACCTCGAGATGGTCGGGCAGCTCTACCACATGCCACGCAAGGACGCGCGCACGCGCGCCGACGAACTGCTCGAGCGCTTCGACCTCACTGACGCCGCCCGGCGGCCCGTCAAGACGTACTCGGGCGGCATGCGCCGCCGGCTCGACCTCGCCGCGGCGCTCGTGTTCCGCCCGCCGGTGCTGTTCCTCGACGAGCCCACCACCGGGCTCGACCCGCGCAGCCGTCTGGCGCTGTGGGAGACGATCGAGGGTCGCGTCGCGCAGGGCACCACGGTGCTGCTCACCACGCAGTACCTGGACGAGGCCGACCGGCTCGCCGACCAGATCGTGGTGATCGACCACGGCAAGGTGATCGCCGAGGGAACCTCGGACGCGCTCAAGAGCCAGATCGGGGGCGAGCGGCTGGACGTGGTCATCGAGGACCCGGCCGACGCGGAGCGCGCGGTCACCGCACTGGCCGAGATGTGCATCGAGCGGCCGTCGATCTCCGACCACACCGTGAGCGCGCCCGTGCGCACGCACACGGGCATGATCGCGGAAGCGGTGCGCCGGCTCGACGCGGCCGGAATCGGGATCGACGACATCAGCCTGCACCGGCCGACGCTCGACGACGTGTTCATCTCGCTCACCGGACACGCGGCTGCCGTGGAGCCGACCAACGAGCTGCCGATCATCGAGGAGGTGGCCTCATGAGCTCGCTCGCGTTGACCGTCTCGGACACGATCGTGCTGGCGCGCCGCAACCTGAAGAGGATCCCGCGGCAGCCGGACCTGCTGATCGCGTACACGATCCAGCCGGTCATGTTCACGCTGTTGTTCGTCTACGTGTTCGGCGGCGCGATCGACTCGGGCCCGTTCGACTACGTCGACTTCCTGATCCCGGGCATCATCGTGCAGTCGATCGCGTTCGGCGGGTTCGTCACCGCGCTGGGCCTCTCCGAGGACGTGCAGAAGGGCCTGATCGACCGGTTCCGCTCGCTGCCGATGTCGCGCGCCGCGGTGCTGACCGGGCGCACGTTCTCGGACATCGTCCTGAACTGCCTGTCGCTCGTCGTGCTGTTCGCGGTCGGCTTCGCCGCCGGGTTCGGCTTCATCGACGCGAGCGCCGGAGAGATCGTGCTCGGGATCGTGCTGGTGTTGCTGCTCGGCTACGCGTTCTCGTGGATCTTCGCGCTGGTCGGGCTGTTCTCGTCCTCGCCGGAGACCGCGAACTCGATCGGGTTCACGCTGATCTTCCCGCTCACGTTCGCGTCGTCGGTGTTCGTCCCGGCGGCCACGATGCCCGACGGCCTGCGGCAGTTCGCGGAGGCGAACCCGTTCACCACCGTGTCGGATGCGATGCGCTCGCTCTGGCTCGGAACGCCTGCGCACACCGACGTGTGGATGGCGTTCGTCTGGTGCTTCGCGCTCATCGCGATCTTCGCGCCGCTCGCGGTGTCGCGGTACCGGCAGGTCGCCGCTAAGTAATCGGGTCCAGCGTCAACTTGCCGGAGGTCCGGCGCGCCTGCAGGTCCTCGTGGGCGCGGCGGACCTCCGAGAGCGGGTAGGTCTCCCCCTCGACGACGCGCAGCTCGCCCGCGGCGGCGCGCTCGAACAGCTCCCGCAGCGGGGGGTCGACCAGCTCCGCGGGGCGCCGCAGGCAGTGCATGAGCCAGAAGCCGGCGACGGTGCGGCTGGTGCGCATCAGCGCGCCGGTGCTGACCGTGTTGGGCTCGCGCGAGGCGATGCCGTAGGTGACGAGGCGACCGAACGGGGCGAGCGCGTCGCGGCTGGCGTCGAACACGCGCCCGCCGGCCATCTCGAGCACGACGTCGACGCGGTTGCCGAGGTTCGCCTCGATCAGGGCCTCCTTGAGGTCCTCGCGCATGACGTCGACGGCGGCGTCCGCGCCGAGCTCGAGCGCGAGCGCGAGCTTGTCGTCGCTCGACGCGGTCGCGATCACGCGGCCGGCGCCGAACGGCTTGCCGAGCTGCACCGCCAGCGAGCCGACGCCGCCGGCCGCGGCGTGCACGACGACGCTCTCGCCGGGCGCGAGCTTCGCGGACGTTCGGTACAGGTGCCAGGCGGTCAGGCCCTGGAGGAGCAGCGCCAGCGCGGTGGTGTCGCTCACGCCGTCGGGAATCGGGAACGTCGTCGCGGCCGGCGCGGCGACGTACTCCGCATAGCCGCCGGTGCCGACCAGCGACACGACGCGCTGCCCGGCGGCGAAGCCCGCGCCGTCGCGCTCCACCACGCCGGCGATCTCCGCGCCGGGCACGAACGGCAGCTCGTAGCGCGCGAGGTAGGAGTTCTCGCGCGCGTGGGTGTCGGCGAAGTTGACGCCGGCCCGCGTCACGCGCACGAGGACGTGCTGCTCGTCCGGCTCCGGCACCGGCGCGTCCTCGACGAGGTCGAGGACTTCGGGGCCGCCCCACTCGTTGATCCGGATGGCTCTCATCACCGTGAAGGTAGTGCCCCTGGGGGCATCCGGCCCCCAGTTCTGAGACGAAGTCCGCCTTCCGGGCGGCCGAGACAGCCCTTCGGTAGCCTCCCGCGCCGCCTATGACGCTCACCGTGGTCGGTTCCATCGCCTTCGACGCCGTCGAGACCCCGTCCGGGAGCCGCGACCGGCTGCTCGGCGGCTCGGCCGTGCACTTCGCGCTCGCCTCCTCCCAGCTCGCCGAGACCCGCATCGTCGGCCCGGTCGGCGACGACTTCGGCGAGGAGGAGTACGCGATCCTGCACCGCCGCGGCATCCTCACCGACGACGTCGAGCACGTGGCCGGCGGCAAGACGTTCTTCTGGGCCGGCCGCTACCACCGCGACATCAACCACCGCGACACGCTGCAGACCGACCTCAACGTCTTCGAGGACTTCCAGCCGAAGCTCTCGCAGGCTTCGCGCGACGCCGAGGTGCTGTTCCTGGGCAACATCCAGCCCGACCTGCAGCGCGAGGTGCGTGAGCAGTGCCGCGCCGCGCGCTTCGTCGCGATGGACTCCATGAACCTGTGGATCGACATCGCGCACGAGGCGCTGCTCGAGACGATCGCGCTCGTCGACTGCCTGGTCCTCAACGACTCCGAGCTCAAGCAGCTCACCGACGAGCCGAACCTGATCCGCGCCGCGCGCCGCGCGCTGGACCTCGGGCCGCGCGTCGTGATCGCCAAGCGCGGCGAGTACGGCTCGGCCATGATCACCCGCGCCGGCTTCTTCGGCCTGACCGCGTACCCGACGTCGGCGATCGTCGAGCCGACCGGCGCGGGCGACTCGTTCGCCGGCGGCCTGATGGGCTACCTCGCCGCCCAGCCCGGCGACGTCGAGGACGCGACGCTGCGCCGCGCGATGGCGTACGGCACCGCCTGCGCGTCGTTCAACGTCGAGGGCTTCGGGTCGGAGCGCCTGTACGAGCTCGACCGCGCCGAGATCGACGCGCGGGTCGCCGAGCTGGAGCGCAGCAGCCGCTTCTGACCCGCCGGCGCGCCGGCGATCCGGGGTACAGGCATGACCTGCGCGCTTGCTCCGCCGGCGATTGGGCGTAGGATCCGCGGCGATGGGCTGGACGATGTTCTTCCTCTTCGTCGCGCTCAAGGTGCCGCTGATCACGCTGTGCTGGCTCGTCTGGTGGGCGATCCGCCAGGTGCCCGAGGACGACGAGCAGCCGGGCGGCGACGGCGGCTCCAAGCGGCGCCCGCATCCGCCCGCGCCGCTCCCGCGGCCGTCGCGCCGCGGACCGCACGGCGATCCCGCGCCGCTGTCGCCGCCGCGCGTCCGCGCCGTGACCGCGCGGGCCCGCCAGCTCACCCAGCGGACTTCGTCCGCGGGCACAGGCGAGCGATAGCGTTCGAGCGTGCCCGCGCCGACCTCCGTCCTCTCCGACGGCACGATCCGCCGCCTCGTGGAGGAGGGCCGGGTCGTCATCGACCCCTGGGACCCCGCGATGGTCCAGCCGGCCTCGGTGGACCTGCGGCTGGGCAACTCGTTCCGCGTGTTCCACAACCACCGCGCCGCGGCCATCGACCTGCGCGACCCACCGACGAACCTGACCGAGGAGGTGGTGATCGAGGGCGACGAGCCGTTCGTGATCCATCCCGGGGAGTTCGCGCTCGGGCGCACCCAGGAGCACGTCGAGATCCCCGACGACGTGGTCGCGCGCATCGAGGGGAAGTCCTCGCTGGGCCGCCTCGGGCTGATCGTGCACGCGACGGCGGGCTTCGTCGACCCCGGGTTCAAGGGCACGCTGACGCTGGAGATCACGAACCTCACGCGCGTCCCGATCAAGCTCTACACGGGGCTGGCGATCGCGCAGCTCTCGTTCATGGCGCTCGACGCGCCCGCCGAGCACCCGTACGGCTCGCCAGAGCTGGGCTCGCACTACCAGGGCCAGACGGCCGCCACGGAGTCACGCTACGGGCGGGCGGTCCGGTAGGTTTCCGCGCCATGTTCGCGACCTTGCTGACGTTCGCCGCCGAGGCCGTCGAGGAGGAGACCTCGAAGACCGCGTTCTACATCCTGGGAGGCGCGGCCGCGGCGTGGGCGGTCATCCTGTTCGCCATCGGCATGCGCTCCGAGACGTTCCCGGGCTCGGCCGCGGCGCAGCGCGGCGTGGTCGCGATCAGCGTGCTGGTCGTGATCGGCGCGATGGCCAGCGCAGTGCTGACCGCCTGACTCCCCCGGTGCCATAGTGCAGGTATGGGAACCCAGGAGCTGAGCACGAACGGCGGTGGAGTAGCCACCGCGTCCGACACGCTGACCGTCACGGACAACCGGACGGGCAAGACCTACGAGATCCCGATCGAGGACGGGACGATCCGCGCCCCCGCGCTGCGCGAGATCAAGGCGTCGGACGACGACTTCGGCCTGATGACGTATGACCCGGCGTTCATGAACACCGCGTCGTGTCGCTCGGCCATCACGTACCTCGACGGCGACAACGGGGTCCTCGAGTACCGCGGGTATCCGATCGAGCAGCTCGCCGAGCAGTCGACCTACCTCGAGGTCGCCTACCTGCTGATCCACGGCGGCCTCCCCACGCAGGCCCAGCTGGACGAGTGGACGCACGAGGTCACGATTCACACGTTCGTGCACGAGAACGTCAAGACGTTCATGCAGGGGTTCCGCTACGACGCCCACCCGATGGGCATGCTCGTGGCCTCGGTCGGCGCGCTCTCGACGTTCTATCCCGACGCGGCGAAGATCAAGGACGCCGCGGTCCGCTACGAGCAGATCGTCCGGCTCGTGGCCAAGATGCCGACGCTGGCGGCGTTCTCCTACCGCCACAACATGGGCCAGCCGTACGTCTATCCGGACAACGACCTGCGGTATCCGGGCAACTTCCTGTCGATGATGTACAAGATGACCGAGCTCAAGTACGAGCCGGATCCTCGCCTCGAGCGCGCGCTCGACATCCTCTTCATCCTCCACGCCGACCACGAGCAGAACTGCTCGACGTCGGCGGTCCGCGCGGTCGGCTCCTCCCAGGTGGACCCGTACTCCGCCGTCGCCGCCGGCGTCGCGGCACTTTACGGTCCGTTGCACGGCGGCGCCAACGAGGCGGTGCTGCGCATGCTGCGCCGGATCGAGTCCAGGGACAACATCCCGGACTTCATCGCCGGCGTGAAGGACGGCAAGGAGCGCCTGATGGGCTTCGGCCACCGGGTCTACAAGAACTACGACCCGCGCGCCCGGATCATCAAGGCGGCCGCCGACGACGTGTTCGAGGTCACCGGGATCAACCCGCTGCTCGAGATCGCGCTGGAGCTGGAGAAGCACGCGCTGGAGGACGAGTACTTCGTCAAGCGCAAGCTCTACCCGAACGTCGACTTCTACTCGGGCCTGATCTACGAGGCACTGGGGCTGCCGGTCGAGATGTTCCCCGTCATGTTCGCGATCCCGCGCACCAGCGGCTGGATCGCGCAGTGGCTGGAGATGATCGAGGACGACGAGCAGAAGATCGCGCGCCCGCGCCAGATCTACACGGGCGAGCGCGCGCGCGACTACGTGCCGGTCGACCGCCGGAGCTAGGTCGCAGGACCCGCCGGCCACCGGCCGCGCGGCCTGACGTGCAGCCGCTCACCTTTCCCGGCGAGCGGCCGATCTCTCATGGGCATGCCTGCGCAGCCGGAACAGAAGCGCGTGGTGTCGGGTCGTAGCCTGAGAGCACTGCTCGTCGACGTCGGGCCGTCCCGTCAGCGGGAGATCGCGGCTGCCCTCGAGGACACGGGCTGGTCGCTGCACGCCGAGCCCGTCAGCGGGACCGACGCGCTCTCGGCGGCGCTCGCCCGGCGCGGCTGGGACGTCGTGATCTACGGCGGCGAGGGCCCCGCGCCGGTGCCGGCGCGCAAGGCGATGGCCCTCGTGCGCGTGGCCGACCCCCAGCTCGCGTTCGTCGCCGCGGTGCCGTCTGTGCAGCCGGGCGACCTCTCCGCGTTCGTCCAGGGCTTCGGGCCGGAGGCGATCATCGTCCCCGATCCCGCGCGGCTGCCGGAGGTGCTCGAGCAGGTGCTCGCGGCCGCGCACGACGCCCGGCCCGACGCGGACAGCGCGCACGCGCTGCTGCTCGCCCAGCAGGCGATCACCGATCACGTCGCCGCCGGGCTCGCGCCCGATGAGCTGTGCGCCCGCGTGCTGGCGACGCTCGGCGAGACGCTCGGCTGGACCTACGGCGCGGTCTGGCGGCCGGACGGCGACTCGAGCATGCTGCGCGCCACCGCGCTGTGGCACGACCCGGCCGCCGGCCCCGAGGTGGCCGCGTTCGCCGACCTCTCGCGCCGCATGGCGATCGCGCCCGGCCGCGGCCTGCCGGGCCGCGCGTACGCGTTCCGCCGGCCGGCCTGGGTCGACGACGTGCACGCCGACGGCAACATGCCGCGCCACGCCCAGGCGCGCCGGGCCGGGCTGAACGCGGCCGTCGCGTTCCCGATCGCGCTGGCCGACGACTGCGCGGGCGTGGTCGAGTTCTTCTCCGCGGAGATCCAGGAGCCCGACGCGCAGGTGGCGGCGATGTTCGCGACCGTCGGCGGGCAGCTCGCCCAGTACCTCGAGCGGCGCCGGTTGCAGGCCGACGAGAGCCGCCGCGTGGAGGCGATGCTGCGCGCCGAGCGCGACCGCGCGCAGCGCTACCTCGACGTCGCGGGGACC
>DATHJG010000791.1:0-7194 GCA_035489875.1 Solirubrobacteraceae bacterium
GCTGTCGAGCGCGCCCGCTGCCGCCGCGAGGAGCACGACGGTGGGAGCGAGCTGCAGCGCGCCGAGCAGCGTCCCGTCCACGCCGGCGACGCGCGCCGCGGCGGCGCCGACGACGGCGAGCGCGCAGCCGGCGAGCCACCACAGGCCGCCGGGCACGCGGCCGAGCCGCCGCGCGAGACCGCCGCGCGGCACGTCGGTCCGCGCGACGAGGACGAGCTCGACCGCGGCCACGCGCTCCTCGTCGCGGCCCGGACGCTCCTCGCCCGTCGCCGCGAGCTCGCGGCCCGCACGCTCGTCGCTTGCCGCGGTGAGGTCGCGACCCGTCGTCCCCTCGTCCGGGGCGACGAGGACGACCTGCGTCGCCCGCCGCGGCAGCAGCCACCGCAGCGGACCGGCGCGGCCGGACGCGTCGATCGCCACCGACAGCGCGCCGACCCCGGCCACGATCGATCCCGTCACGGGCGCGCCGATCGCGATCAGCCCGCCGGCTGCGGTCAGCGCGCAGCCCAGCGCCAGGCTCGCGGCGAGCTGCGGGCGGATCCAGTGCGTCTCGACCCACGCCGCGTGGCCACGGGCGCGCAGGTCGTCGTGCGCCCACACCGCCAGGCGCCGCTCGGCGTCGCTGCACACGGGCCGCGGGGCGAACACGGCGGGGTCAGGCGCGCTCGCGCTCGCGACCGGCTCCTCGGCCTCGCTCCTGTTCACCATCGGGGCCGACACGCTAACGCGGCCGGTAGGGTCCCGCGGCGTGGATGCCGCCGACCTCGCCTTCGCCGGCCTCGCGCGCCAGGCCGAGCTCGTCCGGGACGGCGAGGTCTCCGCGCGCGAGCTGACCGAGCTCTACCTCGAGCGGATCGAGCGCCTCGACCCGCAGCTGAACGCCTACCGCGTCGTGCTCGCCGACGAGGCGCTCGCCGCCGCCGACGCGGCCGACGCCCGCCGCGGCGACGGCGCGCCGCCGCTCAACGGCGTCCCGATCGCGATCAAGGACGACACCGCGATGGCCGGGCAGGTCACGGCGCGCGGCTCGCTCGCGCATGACGGATCGGCCGGGCAGGACGCCGACGTGGTGACGCGGCTGCGCGCCGCGGGCGTCGTGCCGCTCGGCAAGACCCACGTTCCCGAGCTGGAGGCGCTGGCGGTCACCGAGTCGCTCGCGTTCGGCGCCACGCGCAACCCGTGGGATCCCGCCCGCACGCCGGGCGGGTCGAGCGGCGGCTCCGCCGCCGTCGTCGCGGCCGGCCTCGCCGCCGCCGCGCTCGGCACCGACGGCGCGGGCTCGATCCGCATCCCGGCTGCCTGCTGCGGCCTGTTCGGCCTCAAGCCCCAGCGCGACCGCGTGCCGATGGACACGAACTGGCGCGGCATGGCCGTGACGGGTGCGCTCACGCGCGGCGTGCTCGACAGCGCGCTGTTCCTCGACGCCGTCAAGGACTCCGGCCCGTCGTTCGCCGACGCGGCGGCCCGCCCGCCCGGCGCGCTGCGGATCGCCTACTCGGCGAAGATGCCGCGCGGCACGCTCGCGAGGCTCGGCGACGAGCAGCGCGGCGCCGTCGAGCGGACCGCCGAGCGGCTGCGCGAGCTCGGCCACACGGTGCGGGAGCGCGACCCGGACTACGGCAACGCCGCGGCCAACGTGCTCACCCGCTATCTCGACGCGATCAGCGGCGACGCGGCCGGGATGCCGCACCCGGAGCGGCTCGCGCGCTGGACGCGCGGGCTGGCGAGCATGGGTGCCAGGATCCCGTCGTTCCTGGTCGAGCGCGCCCGCGCCCAGGAGGCGGTCGACCGGGAGCGCGTCGGCGCGCTGTTCGCGGACCACGACGTCCTCCTCACGCCCGCGCTCACGCGCCTGCCGCCGCCGGTCGGTGAGTGGCTCGGGCTGCCGGCGCCGCTGATGCTCAACGGCATGGCGAACTTCACCGCCCACCTGGCGCTGTGGAACCACACCGGCCAGCCCGCCGCCGCCGTGCCGGTCGAGACGACGCCGGGCGGACTGCCGGTCGCCGTCCAGCTCGTCGGGCGGACGGGCGACGAGGCGACGCTGCTCTCGCTCTCCGCCCAGCTCGAGGCCGCCACGGGCTGGCTCGCCCGCCGTCCCCCGCTCGCCGCGTGACCCCGCAGGACGAGCTGCTCGCGCTCGCGACCGACGTCGCGCACGAGGCGGGCGCCGGGCTGCGCGACGCGTTCGGGCGCACCGTGGCGATCAGCGCGAAGAGCACGCCGACCGACCTGGTCTCCGAGGCCGACCTCGCCACCGAGCGGCTGATCCGCGCACGGCTGGAGGCCGCGCGGCCGGACGACGCGATCCTGGGGGAGGAGGGCGACGACCGGCCGGGCACGAGCGGGCTGCGCTGGGTCGTCGACCCGCTCGACGGGACGGTCAACTTCCTGTTCGGCATCCCGCAGTGGTGCGTGAGCATCGCGTGCGAGGACGCCGGCGGTGCGCTGGCGGGCGTCGTGTTCGACCCGATGCGCGGCGAGACGTGGGCGGCGACCCGCGACGGCGCCGCCACGCTCGACGGCGCGCCGGTCCGCGCGTCCACGCGCGACGAGCTGGCGTCGGCGCTGGTCGCCACCGGGTTCGGCTACGCCGCCGACGTGCGCGAGGCGCAGGCGCGTGCCGTCGCCCAGCTCCTGCCCCGGGTCCGCGACGTGCGCCGCTTCGGCGCCGCCGCGCTCGACCTCGCGTGGGCCGCGGCCGGGCGCTTCGACGCGTACTACGAGCGCGGGGTGAAGCACTGGGACGTCGCGGCCGGCGCGCTGATCTGCGCGCGCGCCGGGCTTGCGGTCCGGGAGCTCGCGCCCGCGCCGCCGGCCGACAGCGGCATGCTCGTCGCGCCGCCGGCGCTGGTCGACGAGCTGCTGGCGCTCCTCACCGACTGAGCCGCGCGCGCGGGGGGTAGGGCGGGCACATGACCATCGCCATCGTCGCCGCCTTCTGCGTCCTCCTGCTGATCTTCGCGTTCCTCTTCCCGCGCCTCTCGCGCGGCCCCGAGCGAGGCGGCGAGAAGGTCGCCGGCGCGCCCACCAAGGCCACGTCGAAGGCGCCCGGCAAGCTCGGTCACTGGCTCAGCAAGCCGTTCCGCACGAGCCAGAAGGCGATCGACAAGAGCGCCGCCACCGGCCGCAAGGGCCGCGGCAAGATGCCGTTCTGACGGTTCCGCGCCGCTGCACCACGCGTCACAGCGGCCGGGTGCGCGGCGATTCGGAGTTCCATCATCCGCACGCCTGAGGGAGCGTCGCTTCGGGACCGGTCAGGACGTCCGGCGCGGACGGGTCGCTCGACCGGCCGACGTGCGGCCCGGCGTGGCTACGGGGCGGACTGGTGCTCGCGGCGGGCGGACTGCGCCAGCCGGTCGGCCTCGCGGCGCCGGCGCTCCGCGTAGATCTGCAGCCGCTCCTCGGCCTCCTCGCGCAGCCGCTGCGCCGCGGCGGCGGCCTCGTCGCGGGCCGCCTCCACGAGTCGCTCGCCGGCGCTGCGGGCTTCGGCGCGGATTCGCTCGGCTTCGGCGTTCGCCTCGGCGACGATCGCGCTCGCGCGCTCGCCGGCCGCCCGGATGACCTCCGCGGCCGCGGCCTCGGCGCGTGCACGGTCGAGCATCTCCGCTCGCCGCGCTTCCGCGTCCGCACGGATCGCGGCCGCCTGCTCGTGCGCCTCGGCCAGCGTCCGTTCGGCCGCCTGCTTGTCGGCTTCGGCCCGCCGCCGGGCGCCGTCGAGCGTCGCCTCGGCCTCGAGCTGCGCGCCCTCGATCACATGCGCCATGTCGGCTTCCTTGCCGGCGACGGCGCGCTCACGTCCGTGCAGCTGCGCGCGTTCGTGCGTGAACGCCTTGCCGACATCCGTACTCGTGAACCACCGGCTGACCAGGTCGAGGTGCCGGTCGACCTCGTGGGGGTCATAGCCGCGACGGACCCGTCTGAAGCTGCGCTGGACCACGAACATCGACAGCGACTGCCCTTTGGCGGACATGCGGCGTAGTTTCGCATCTGAGCGACGAGTCGTCCGTCTTTTGCGCCGAGGAGGGCGCGCCCGACGCTCCCCGGTCAGCGATCACACCGGCCGCGCGCTCATCCGCTGCCGTCGGGGCGGGCACCGTGGTCGCGGATGCTCTTCGACGCGAGTGCTTCGACCCGTCAGCCGTCCAGCCCGCCGGTCGCCGGCGTCGCCCAGACGTCGGCGATCGACGGGTCGTGGTCCTGCCCGACGTCCTGGAACCGGACCCGCACGACGCCGTCCTGCGTGAGCGCCGGCTCGTCCACGACGAACTGGTAGCTCAGCGACCCGGCGCCGCCCGCGGTGCGCCGGTGCGCCCGCTCGTGCACGCGGACCCCGTCGACCAGCACGTCGTAGGTCTTCAGCTGCGCCTGGTCATACGTCTCGACGGAGCGCAGGATGAACGGCTCACCGGCCGGGACGCGCAGGTCGAGCTCGAACCAGCCGCCGGGCTGCGCGGAGTTGGTGTACCGGCGCGTCAGGCCGGCCTCGGTGTTGGTTCCGGAGGAGGGCGACGCCGTGAGCCCGTGCTGACGCTCGGAGCCCGCGTCACCGAGGTCGACGTGGTCGTGGACGACCGCGGGCGGGTTCCTGAACACGACGTCGAGCGACGCGGTCGCCCGCTCGGCCCCGTTGGATGCCGCCACGGTCGCCGTGCCCTCGGTCACCGACAGCGGCACGTCCACGGGCGTCTCGACCGTCAGCTCGGCGCCCGGCGCGAGGTCGTACGGGGTGGGGGCGGGCGCCGTCCAGCCGGCGGGCAGCTCGATCGCGACCGCGCCTGAGCGCGCGCCGTCGGTGCGGTTGCGCAGCACGGTACGCACGGTGGCCTCGTCCCCGGGATGGACCTCGGCGGGGCGCGCCTCCACCGCGGAGACCGCGACCGCCGGCAGCACGTCGACGCCGGCTGCGACGGGCAGCGTCGCCGTGCCGCGCTCGTGGCGGTAGCTCAACGCGCCGGTCAGCTCGCTCGTGCCGGCGGGCGCGTCCGCCGGGATGCGCACGTCGTAGTCGTGGCTGACCGACGCGCCCGGCGCCACCGAGCGCGCGGGCGTCCCGGCGGGCTCGACGCTCCAGCCGGCAGGCGCCTCGAGCGACGAGCGCAGGTCGTCGAGCCGCTGCTCGCCCTGGTTCTCGACGACGACGCGCACGCGGAGCTCGTCGCCCGGCACGTGCTCGCCCGGCGGCACGACGAGCGTGGCGGCGGCGCCGAGCAGCGCGGCCGAAGCGGCTGACAGCCGCCGTTCGATCGGCCGCAGCGCGACCCGGAGCGCCTCGGCGTCGGCCGCGTCGATGCGGCGCCGCTCGGCCTGCTCCGCGATCCAGCCGTCCAGGCCGGCGATCTCCGCCAGGGCGCCGTGCACGGCGGAGGCGGCCTGTTGCGACCGGTCACGCAGGCGCGCGGACGATGCCCGGGCGATCGCGCGGCCGATGTCGGCCGCCTCCCGCTCGACGTGGCCGCGCGCGGAGACGTCCAGCCGGTCCCCGGCCAGCTCCGCCAGCGCGGCGGCGTCCGCCGCCGCGTCGCCGAGGTTGCCCAGCACCGCGTCGACCGCGAAGGAGTACCGGCCGGAGCCGAGCTCGTAGACCGCCGTGCCGCCGTCCAGCTTCACGAAGCGGACGGCGTCGGACTCCTCGGCGGGCTTCCCGCCCTCTGTCACCGCCCACCGGCTCGGGCTCGGGATCCGGAGCTCGGCCGTGGTGTTGGCGGGCACGCTGACGTCCAGCGTGAGCCCGTGGCCGGTCGTCTCCCACGCGGTGGCCACGGTGCCGTAGCGGGTCTCGTGGCTGAACGTCGCCGACGAGATGCCGTGGCCGGGCTGCGGGGCGACGAGCACCCGCTTGTACCCGGGCTCGAGGGCGGAGACGCCGGCGAGCGTGCGGTACATCCATTCGCCCACGGCGCCGTAGGCGTAGTGGTTGAAGGAGTTCATCTCGATCGGACCGAAGCTGCCGTCGGGCATGATCGAGTTCCAGCGCTCCCAGATCGTCGTGGCACCCTTGCCGATCTCGTAGCCCCACGACGGGTAGTCCGCGTTCTGGAGCAGCCGGTAGGCCACGTCCGTGCGCCCGACCGCGGTGAGCGCCGGAAGCAGGCCGTCGACGCCGAGGAAGCCGGTGGAGAGGTGCCAGCCGCGCCGCTCGATCGTCTCGACGAACTGCCCGGCCACCGCGTCGCGCAGGGCGGCGGGAACGAGGTCGTTGGTGATCGTGAGGATGTAGGCCGTCTGGCTGTCGCCCTTGACCGTGCCGTCTGCGGCGATGAACGCCTCCCGGAAGGCCGCGCGGATGTCCTCGAACCGCCCGTCGTAGGCGTCCGCGTCCGCGGTCCTTCCCAGCGCGGCGGCCATCTCCGCGAACTCGCGGGTGCTCCTGGCCACGAACGCGGTGTCGAGCACGTCGGCGGGGGTCGGGTCGTCGAGGTTCAGCCAGTCGAGGTAGCCGCCCGTCGAGCGGATGTGGTCCGTGGAGTCGGCGGCCAGGTAGTCGACGTACCGCTTCATCATCTCGTAGTTCTCGGCGATGACGTTCGTGTCGCCGTACGCCTGCCACAGCGTCCACGGGACGTGCACGCCGGCGTCCGCCCAGCCGGCGGGGCCGTAGCCGCCATCGAACCGCCCGGGGATGATCGGGGCGACGCCCGGCAGCGCGCCGTCCTCGCGCTGGGTGTCGCGCAGGTCCTGGAGCCACTTCGTGAGGAAGGCCTGCGAGTCCATGTTGTAGACGGCGGTGCGGGCGAAGACGTTGATGTCGCCCGTCCAGCCCATGCGCTCGTCACGGGCCGGCGTGTCGGTCGGCACGGAGAGGAAGTTGCCGCGCTGGCCCCAGACGATGTTGCTGTGCAGCTGGTCGACCAGGTCCGACGACGTGTCGAGCTCGCTCACCTGGTCGCCGTCGGTGCCCATCACCACGCCGGTGACCTCGGGCGGGCTGTCGGCTCCGGTGACCTCGACATAGCGGAAGCCGTGGAACGTGAACGACGGCTCGAACGTCTCCGGCCCGGAGCCCGAGACCGTGTAGTGGTCCGTGGCCTTCGCGCTGCGCAGGTTCGCCGTATAGATCGACCCGTCCGGGTTGAGCACCTCCGCGTGGCGTATCCGGATCGTCTGCCCCGGCTCGCCGGTCAGCCGCAGCCGCACCTTGCCGACCATGTTCTGACCGAGGTCGTAGAGGTGGGTGCCGGGCGTGGGGGAGGG
>DATHJG010000792.1:0-2385 GCA_035489875.1 Solirubrobacteraceae bacterium
CACGCGCTCGACCAGGCGCCGGGTCAGTGCGTAGTCGGGCTCGCCCTTGTGGCCCTTCGTCGCCGCACGCGGGTGGAAGGCGAGCGCCGCGACGCCGGCCTCCTCGGCGAGGCGGACGGCGAGGTCGAAGCCGCAGGTGTCCCCCGCCTCGACCCCCGAGCGCAGCTTCACGGTGACCGGCAGGCCACTGCCCTCGCCAGCGGCGCGGGCCAGCGCCAGCGCCAGCTCGGGGTCGCGCAGCAGCTGGGCGCCGGCGCCGGTCTTGCGCACCTTCGGCACCGGGCAGCCCATGTTGATGTCGATCAGGTCGGCGCCCGCGGCGGCGGCGATCGCGGCGCCGGAGCGCATCACCTCGGCGTCGTGGCCGAAGAGCTGGATCGAGACCGGGTGCTCCTCCGGGTGCAGGACCAGCAGCTCGCGCAGGGTGCGCTCGTTCTTGTAGTGGAGGGCGAAGCTCGAGACCATCTCCGAGACCGCCAGCCCGGCGCCGTGGCGTTTGGCCTGCAGGCGCACGAACCAGTTGCCGATGCCGGCGAGCGGGGCGAGCACGACCCGGTTCGGGATCGTGATCCCGCCCAGCTCCCATGGGTCATGCAGCGAACGCATACACCACAGCCTAGGAGGGGTCAGATCTTGCAATCCAGCACGGTGCTCGATTGCAAGATCTGACCCTTCTCACGGAGCGGTGTTGCGCTCCCAGATCAGGCGGAGCCCCGTGAGCGTGAGCATCTCGTCGACGTCGTCGATCAGCTCGCAGTACGGCACGATCGCGTGGGCCAGGCCGCCGGTGGCGATCGCCTCGGTCTCCTCGCCCAGCTCCTCGCGCAGCCGGGCGAGCATGCCGTCGACCTGCGACGCGAAGCCGTAGATCACGCCCGAGCGGATCGCCTCGACGGTCGACTTGCCGATCAGCGCGCGCGGCGGCGTGAGGTCGATCTTCGGGATCGCGGCGGCGCGGCTCGTGAGCGCCTCCATCGAGATCTCGACCCCCGGCGCGATGATGCCGCCGATGTACTCGCCCGCCGCGCCCACGCAGTCGTAGGTGATCGCGGTGCCGAAGTCGACGACCACGCACGGTCCTTGGACGCGCTCGTAGGCGGCGACGGCGTTCACCAGCCGGTCGGCGCCGACCTCGCGCGGGTTGTCCATCCGGATCGGCATGCCGGTCCGCACGCCCGGCCCGACGACCGGCATCTCGTGGCCGAGGTAGCGCTCGGCCATCGCGGTCCACTCGGGCCGGAGCTGCGGCACGGTGCTCGAGAGGATCGAGGCGTGGATGTCGGCGAACGTGAGGTCGCGCAGCGCGAGCAGGTTCCGCAGCGCGGCGCCGAGCTCGTCCGCCGTGGAGTCGCGCACGGTCGCGAAGCGCCAGTCGTGGACGAGCTCTTCCCCGCGGAACGTGCCGAGGTGCGTCTGGGTGTTGCCGACGTCGACGACGAGGAGCACGGGCGGGGATTATGCTCGGCCGCCATGACCGCCGTGCTGTACGCCATCCCGGCCTCGCACCCGTGCGCTGTGGTGGAGCGCGCGCTGCAGCTGAAGGACGTGCCGTACCGGCGCGTCGAGCTCATTCCGGTCGTCCACAAGCTGCCCCAGCGGCTGCGCTTCGGCGCTGCGTCCGTGCCGGGCGTCGCGTTCGCCGACGGTAGGCGGGTGAGCGGTTCCCGGGCGATCCTGCGCGTGCTCGACGAGCGGGCGCCCGAGCCGGCGCTGCTGCCCGCCGAACGCCAGGCGCGAGCGCGGGTCGAGCGCGCCGAGGAGTGGGGCGACCAGGTCCTCCAGCCGCTCGCCCGGCGCCTCGTGTGGGCCGCGCTCCGGCGCATGCCGGGCGCGACGATGAGCTACAGCGACGGCGCGAAGCTGCCCGTCCCCGCGCCGGCCGCGCGGCTCAGCGCGCCGCTCATCGTGCGGATGGCGCAGCGGGTGAACGGCGCCACGGACGCCTCCGTCCGCGCAGACCTGATCGCGCTCCCGTCGCACCTGGCTCGCGTGGACGGGTGGATCGCAGAGGGTGTCCTGGGCGACGAGGCGGTCAACGCCGCGGACCTCCAGATCGGCTCGAGCCTGCGGCTGCTGCTGACGCTCGGAGACCTCGAGCCGGTCGTGGACGCGCACGCCGCGGGTGCGTTCGCGCGACGGGTGTTCCCGGACTACCCGGGCGGTGTGGCCGCCGGTGCGCTGCCGTCGGCGTGGTTGGCGGCGTCGGCGAACGACGGGCATTGAGGGGAAGGGTCCGGCCGGTCTCCCGGGACGGCGAGCGGGCGAATTCGCGGGTGATTGTCGGCTTGACCCCAATTATTGGGGTCAAGCCGACAATCGGATCGTGATCGCGGTTCCGTGGAACCTCACCCCCGCTCCGGACCCTCCCCCGATGCCGCCGTTGAC
>DATHJG010000793.1:0-8869 GCA_035489875.1 Solirubrobacteraceae bacterium
GCCAACAGGTTGTCGGCGGCCGTCAGTGTGGGCGCGTAGAAGAACCGCCGCTCACCGTCGCGCACTCACCGACGAGCAGCAGCCACACCGGCTCAGGCCGCCACTTCTCACGGAGCTCGGCGTACCACGGTAGTTCGGCACGAGCCGAGTTACGCGGTGCTGGCCCGGCCGATGCGCACGGCCGGGGCTGCCGCTGCTTCACGATGTCCCGATTCCGTTCCCGCTTGGCAACACGCGCGCACGGTTCGTCGAAGCGGTGCAAGCGGCATTACACGGAGTCGCGAGCCCGACTGCATCGCGTTGTAGGTGACGTGCAGCTCGTCGCCGTAGTGCATGTGCTCGCCGAGCACGCGCGCCAGGCGGTCGACGAGGTCGGGCATGGTGGGCGCGCCGAGATGTAGAAAACGTGGCTACCAGCCCTGCTGCCAGGCCACCAGCAGCAGGATCACGGCCGCGACGCAGACCAGGGTGAGCACGACGATGTTCGTGACGATCGCTGCCGGAAGCCAGCGGGGCACCGGAGGCGCCCCGTGGTGCTCGGCGTGCAACGCCGAGCCGAGCACGTTGGTGATGTGCTGATTCAGGCTCACGCCCTCGCGCTCCGCGGCCTCGGCCAGCTCGTCGTGCATCGGCGGCGGCATTCGGACCATGATTCGTCCACTGCGCTCGCCCGCCCTGCGCGGCTGGGCAGCGCCGGCGGCGCCGCCGTTCTGGTTCGCCTCCGGCGCCAGCGTGGCCTCGGGCTCCGGCTCGTCGGCTTCGTCTCGGTTCTCGTGCGCGATGCTCGGAAACGCGCTGTCCTCGAGCTCGGCGCGCAGCTTGGCCAGGGCGGCCCGGGTGCGGCGCCTCAGCTGGTCCGCGGTCATGCCGAGCTCCGCCGCCGCCTCGCGACGGCTCAGTTCACGGACGAAGCGCAGGTAGACGATCCGCCGTTCGGTCTCGTCGAGGATGTCGAACGCCCCCGTCAGCAGGAGGTGATTCTCGAGCCCGCCGTCTGTGGTGCCCTCCATCGCCTCCTCCGGCAGGTCGGCCGGGCTTTCGAGCACCGGGAGATCCTCCTCGGCCACGCCGAGCTCCTCGGCGAGCTCACGCGAGTCCGGGGCCCGTCCGAGCCGCGCGGTCATCTGCTCGCGAACCGCGGGGAGGCGCACGCTCGCCTCCTCTAGCCGTCGCGGCAGCCGGACGGTCTTGGAGTGATCGCGCAAGTGCCTTTTGATCTCTCCCGCGATCGTGGGGACGGCGAAGGCCGCGAACTCGTCGCCGCGCTTTGGATCGAAGCGCTCGATCGCGTTGAGGAGCCCGATCGACCCAACCTGCACGAGGTCGTCGCGCTCCGCGCCGTGGACGCGGTACCGGTTCGCGAACGCCTCGACGAGGGGCAGATAAAGCTGCACGAGCCGCTCGCGGGCCCGCTCGTCGCCGTGCGCCTGGTAGGCGAGCAGGAGCTGCCCGGTGGCCGTCGCTCTCTCGGTTCGCGTCAGCTGTCTCGTCCAATCACCCCCTCCGGCGCCGACGATGGCTGACTCTCACCACCCTACATACGATCTTCCCAGCGTGCGGATTTTCCGCCCGATCTGGACGAGCGACGGGCGGACCGCCGACGCTTTGCAGGCGCTAGTCGCCCATGCGCGATGTGAACAGCGCGACGAAGCGGTCCCGGATGCCCGTGGGTGGCGGATCCGCGAGGAGCGAAGCCGGCGGCGGGGCGCCGTAGCTCGCGGCCGCCGCACCGAGCTCGCGAAGGTCGACGAGCTCGGCGCCGAGGTTGGTCGCGACCTCCTGCGCGGCATCGCGCTGGCGCCGGCTCCACCGGCTGTATACGGCGAGCGCCTCGACCCGCGCCAGTTCGGCGCGCATCTCGTCAGCGCCGATTTCGATCCTGCCCCAGACGGTCACGATCCCGGAGACCCCGAGGTAGTCGACCTTGGAGAACTCCCCGGTCGGCGTGTGGTAGGCGCGGATGCCGCAGCCACACTCGGTTTGGGGAGCGGCGTGGGGTGTGTCGAGGAGCTCCTCAGGCGTGCCCCAGCGGCGGCACTCCGCCCGCATGACGGGCTCCGACCACGCGACCGGGAAGTACGGCGAGCTGAGCTGGCCGTGCGCGGGACCGGTGCGGAGGATCCTCCAGTTCCTGAAGCCGACCACCGGCTCGATCAGGTCGGGCGCGTGACTGTGGCCCGACTCTGGGGCGGCGAGGATCCCGACACCGGCCGCCCCATGCGGATGAGTCCGCGCAGTGACCCGCCCTGCGGGAGGCGCCACCGGCTCGACCGTGATCGTTATGGGAGACATTGTCGCCGCGGGCTGGATCCACCCTGCACTCTAGATCAGCGTTCGGTCTGCGCTTGGTACTTCCTGGTGAAGGCCGCCTCAAAACCCCCGGCGCACGTCTGACGGCGGCCGAGGCCGGCCTGGAATGATGCCGCCCGTGGTCACGGCGGTGATCTCCGACCTTCACCTGGGGACGCGCACCGAGGCCGATCTCCTGCGCCGGCCGGAAGTGCGGGAGAAGCTGATGACCGAGCTCGAGGCGGTCGACCACGTGGTACTGCTCGGCGACACGATCGAGCTTCGCGACGGACGCCCCAGCGAGGCGCTGGAGGCGGCGGCGCCCTTCTTCGAGGACCTGGGCGAGGCGCTGAGCGGTCGCCGGGTGACCGTTGTCGCTGGAAATCACGACTACCAGCTCGCGTTGCCGTGGTTGACGCGCCGCCGCGCGGCGGGCGCCCGGGCTGCGCTCGGGCTGGAGCAGGTCTCCGTGCCGCTGCCCGGCGATCCACTCGCGCGGCTGGCGCGGTGCATGGGCGAGACCGAGCTCGTTCTGGCGTATCCGGGCCTATGGCTGCGTGCGGACGTCTACGCCACCCACGGCCACTACCTCGACTGCCACAACCAGGTGGCGACGTTCGAGTGCCTCGCTCGGCGAGCCACCGAGACGCTGATCCGAGAGCCCCGGAACGGCTACCGGACGCCTGACGACTACGAAGCGGTACTCGAGCCGCTCTACCGGGCCATCTACCGGGTCGCTCAGTCTCAGAGGGCGAGGGTGTTGGCGCGGAGCGTCAAGGCGATGGTGAGGTGGGGGGAGGGGCGGGCCGGCTATCGCGGTCCGCGCCGGCGGCCCGGCCTGGGTGCGATGGCGCAGGTCGTCGAACGCCTGACGATCGAGGCCGGCTACGTGATCTTCGGCCACCTTCACCGTCCGGGCCCGGCCGGCGCCGATGACCGGGGCTGGAGGACCGCGACCGGCGTGCAGCTCGTGAACAGCGGCTCCTGGGTGTACGAGCCCGCATACCTCGGGGCGACCCCAGCCGACAGCCCGTACTGGCCGGGGACGTGCGTCGTCGTCGCCGGCGATGGGCCACCCGAGCTGAGAGGGCTGCTGCGCGGTTTCACCCAGGAGCAGTTCGGAGTTCGCCGCCCGTGATATCGCCGTAATCCGCCCCTCGAGGGCCGGTTGGTATCAGCCCGCACGCGGGCCGATACCAGACCCGGCTTGCGTGGTGCGAGCGCTTCGCAGCGGCCGCGACATGCGCCGCGAGGGTACTTGTAGAGGTGAGCAGTGGACCGCTTCATGACCTTGCTTCCCTGGCCCTCAACACCAGCTTCTGCGCCCCGGGCGCTCCTCGTCGCGACGTTGTCGACGGTCGCGCTGTTGCTTTGGTCCCCCGCCACGAGCTTCGCCCGCGACACCACCCGTGCGGGCGGCAAGCAGACCGAGCAGGGCGGGTCCTTGAAGACCGCCCTCGTCTCCGCCGGTCTGCTCGTCCGCGGGGCCGGCTATGGCACCGAGAATGGCTCCGCCGCGGTGCGCGGGCTGCAGCTCCGCCTGCGCGGGCTCGGCTTCGGGCCGGGGCCGATCGACGGCCTCTTCGGTCCGTTGACACAAGGGGCCGTTGAGCGCTTCCAGCTAGCCCGCGGCCTGCCGGCCGACGGCGTGGTCGGCCCAGACACCAGGACGCCCCTGCTCACCCGGCCGGTGGGGCGGGACAGCAGGCCTGCCGGCTCGAGCAGGCCAGATCGGCCTGGCCGCCATCGAGCCGCGCCCGAGCAGCGGACACCGGACCGCCCGCCGGCGGGCGACGCTCCGCCACCTCGCGACGGCGCCCCCGACACCGGCGGCGCGCCGCGCGTGCCGGCGGCGGAGCCGCAGCCGTCTGACGGGCTCGCCCCCGAGGCTGCCGCGGGGCTGGGCGCGCTGGCAATGGCGGTGCTGCTGGGCGGCGCGTGGTTGCTCGGCAGGCGGCGCCGCGGCGGGACGGCCGCCGGCCACCGCGCCGAACGACACAGGTCGCCCGCGACCGGCCTCCGCCTCGGGATAGTGTGCGCCGCGCTGCTCGCCGTGTTCGCCATCGGAGCGGCGACGGGCGCGTTGTTCGCGACGCAGGCCTCGCCCGGCGAGCGTCAGACCGAAGCGGCGCGCAGCACCGCGGTGATACCTGATGTGACTGGAGCGGGCGGCGCGGGGGTGGCGGTCCAGCGCCGTCCGCACCGGTCGCCGAGCTCACCGTGAGCGCGCTGATCCCCACGACGTCCGGGATGCCCGGGCCTGGCTCCGATCGCGCCGCTGCGCTGTCGGGAGTCGCTCCGGCGCTGAGGAGCCTGCGCCAGGCGACGTCGCTACAGGGTCTGTTTCGCCACGCCACCCGCGCGCTGTGCGACGAGATGGGCTTCGGGCGGGCGGCGCTGTTCAGTCTTCGTGATCACGCACTCGTGGCCGAGAGCGTGCACGCGCGCGGGGCGCCTGACGAGGGCAGTCGCCTTCTGAAGTGCCTCGCCGGGGCGCCGGCGCCGCTGCGTCCGTCGCTGCACGAGTCGGAGGTGCTGCGCCAGCGGATGACCCTGCTCGTCAAGGACGCGGTGGGCGATGCGCGTGCACTGGCGCTCGTCCCCGGCACGCGTTCGTACGTGGCGGCGCCGGTCATCTGCGAGGCGCAAGCCGTCGCGCTCGCGCACGCCGACCACGGCCCTCACGGGCCGGCCGTGACCGAGCTGGAACGCAGAGCGCTGTGGGCGTTCGCCGAAGGATTGGGCTACGCGCTCGAACGATGCGTGCTCGAGGAGCGCCTTCGCCAGCACTCGAACCGAGTGCTGGCGCTGGTTCGCTCGACCGAGGCCAGCGTGGAGGAGCTCACCAGTCCCGCGGTCGCGCTCCCCTCGGCGATGCCGCGGATCCCGCGGAGCCGGGCCGCCAGCATGCCGGAGCGCGAGCGTCTGGAGATGTTGACGCGCCGCGAGCGAGAGGTGCTGGCCATGCTCGCCGAGGGGGAGACGAACGCCCGCATCGCCAGGCGGCTGGTCGTCTCAGAGGACACAGTCAAGACGCACGTGCAGCACATCCTCCGCAAGCTCGCGGTGCGCAACCGCTCGCAGGCGGTCTCCCGGTACTTCCACATCCGCGGCTCGAGCGTCGAGCAGGGCCTGGCGGCGCCCGCGGGCGGATTCGGATAACGGAGGCGCGGAAGATGCCTCTTTCGGGGAGTAAGAATCACCCCTTGTTCCGACGCGATCGGAACAGACGTGAGTCTACGCTCACGACGGGCGGGAACCTGGCGCTGTCCCTCGAGGAGAACGGGTCGGTGGAAATGAGGATTCTCACGGATGACAGCACGGAATTGCGTCCCCCCCGGACGCTGCCGTCTCCCGCTCGGCCGCTCCTCTCGATCGTCGTTCCGACGAAGAACGAGGTCGGAAATGTCGCCGACCTGGTTGCGCGCCTCGAAGCGGTGGTCCCCACCGTCGCGATGGAGATCATCTTCGTGGACGCGAGCACCGACGCCACGCCCGAGTTCATCGAGGAGATCGCCCGGGCCTGCACGCGCGAGGTAGTGCTCCTGCGCCAGACACGCGAACGCGGTCGCAGCGGCCTCGGGGCAGCGGTGGTCCAGGGCCTGCACGCAGCGAGGGCTCCGTGGGTCTGCGTGATGGACGCCGACCTGCAGCATCCTCCCGAGCTGATCGCGGCCCTGCTCGAGCAGGCCGAGTCGTCTGACCTCGACCTCGTGGTCGCAAGCCGCTACTGCGAGGAGGGCTCGACTGGCTTCGGCTGGGCGCGCGCGATGGCCTCTCGCTCCACCACGGGCGCAGCGCGGCTGCTGTTTCCGCAGCGTCTTCGAAACGTCACGGATCCCATGAGCGGCTTCTTCCTGGTGCGCCGCGATGCGATCGACGTCGACGCGCTGCGGCCACGCGGGTTCAAGATCCTGCTCGAGCTGTTGATCCGCACTCCTGCGCTTCGGTGCGCCGAGGTGTCGTTCGCGTTCGGCGAACGTCGCGCCGGTCGCAGCAAGGCGACGATCCGCGAGGGGCTGCGCTACCTGTCCCTGCTCGCGCGCCTGCGGTTGGCCCGATTCGGAATCGTCGGCGTTTCGGGTCTTGTGGTCAACACCGTCCTGCTGGCGGTGCTGACCGACGTCGTGGGCCTCTTCTACGTCGTGTCCGCGGTCATCGCGACCCAGGGATCCACGCTGTGGAACTTCTGCTTCACCGAGCTCTGGGTCTTCTCCGATCGCGATCACAAGCGAGGAGTAGGCCGCCGCATGGCGCTCTTCTACCTCATGAACAACGCGGCGCTCGCCGTGAGAGGACCCCTGCTCGTGCTGCTCACGTCCGGTCTCGGCATTCACTACGTGGTCTCGAACGTGCTGTCGTTGGTGGGCCTCACGCTCGTGCGTTTCGCGCTTGCCGATACCTGGATCTGGGCCAAGGCGCCGCCGAGCCAGGTCAAGTCGCGCTCCTTCAGCTACGACATCCACGGGATCGTCACCGTGAAGTCGGACGCCCGCCTGCCCGAACTGGAGCGCTTCCGCATCGGCGAGCTGAGCGGAGTGGCCGACATCCGCGTGCGGGTGGGGAGGGTGAGCCCGAACGGCCACTCCGCCGTCCACTACCGCGAGGGTCCCGGTCGCCTCGGGTTCGGTGTCGTGATCGATTTCGGCGATCGCATCGAGGCGACCGCATCGCAGCTGCTTCGGCGGTCCCCGCACGTGCTCTACACCAATGTGGTCGAGCCGATTCTTCGCTGGACGTTCGCCGAACGAGGCTATGCGCTCGTGCACGCGGCGTGCCTGGCGAGTGGCGAGGACGCCTTCCTGGTCACCGCCAGGACCGATACCGGGAAGACGACCACGAGCCTCCGCATGCTCGACCGCCACCCCTATTCGTTCCTCTCCGACGATCTGACGCTCGTGAGTCCCGACGGCCGGGTGTTGACCTACCCCAAGCCCCTCACGATCAGCCGGCACACGCTGAAGGCGGTGAAGACGCCGTTGCTGTCTCGGTGGGAGCGCATCGGCCTGGTCGTCCAGAGCCGGCTGCACTCACGTTCGGGGCGGCGCCTCGCGCTCATCATCGCCCGCACCCATCTTCCGGCCGCGACGATCAACGCGGTCGTCCAGATGCTCGTCCCTCCGCCCAAGTACCACGTGGAGCGCCTCGTGCCCGGCGTCGAGGTGGCTCCCGAGGCTCGCTTGAAGGGGATGGTGGTGATCCAGCGCGGGGGCGAGGGAGCCGTCTCGCTGGACGAGCCTGAGGCGCTCGAGACGCTGATGCGCAACTGCGAGGACGCCTACGGCTTCCCGCCCTATGCGGCGATCGAGGGATCGCTGCGCCGGCGCAACGGTGCGGATCTGAAGGACGTCGAGCGAGGCATCGTTGCGAGCGCGCTCAGCGGCCTCCCCGCGGCGGTGATTCGAAGCGAGACGATGGACTGGTCGCGCCGGGTGCCCGGCGTCGTGAGCCGCTGGACGCCGTCGGCGCCCCCGAAGGGAGTGACCTCTCAGGCTCCGCGCGTCCTTGCCGGACGGAGCGGCAAAGGCGCGGATGGGCCGGGTCCGGGCGCTTAGCACCGTCACATCGACGGTCGCGCCCGCGGCGGAGCGGCTCGCGCTCGCGACCCGGCCGGCGCGGGCGCCGACCCGGGCGTACCTCGCGTACCTCGCCCTCATACTCGCGCTGGCCGCCGTGCTGAGGGTGTGGCAGCTCAACAGCACGGGATTCAACAGCGACGAAGCGGTCTATGCGGGCCAGGCGGCGGCGATCGCCGGCCACCCGGAGCTCGGCGAGCTCTTCCCGATCTTCCGGGCCCATCCGCTGCTCGTCCAGACGGTGCTGTCGGTCGGGTTCCAGCTCCACCTGGCCGAGGGCTTCGAGCGGCTCACCGTCGCCGCCATCGGCGTGGCGACGGTCTACCTGGTCTACGAGCTCGGGCGGCTCCTCTATGGCCGCCCGGCCGGGCTGATCGCCGCGTTGCTGATGGCGCTGATGCCGTATCACGTCGTGGTCACGCGCCAGGTGCTGCTGGACGGACCGATGACGTTCTTCGCCACGCTCACGGTCCTCCTGCTGGCCCGCTTCGTGCTCAGCGGCCGCTCGGGGTGGCTGTACTGCGCCGGCGCAGCGATGGGACTCACGTTCCTGTCGAAGGAGACAAGCATCGTCCTGCTCGGAGC
The DNA here is from genome assembly GCA_035489875.1 of Solirubrobacteraceae bacterium. Classification (GTDB taxonomy): domain Bacteria; phylum Actinomycetota; class Thermoleophilia; order Solirubrobacterales; family Solirubrobacteraceae; genus DASQMT01. The sequence goes on from DATHJG010000793.1 coordinate 8,451, forward strand.
GATCTACGCCTTCCTGGCGTTGACGCCGGAGCTGCGCGTGCGGCTGCGCGATCTCGCGGTCTCGCTGGGTGTGATGGCGCTGGTGATCGCTCCGTTTCCGCTCAGCCTGATGCTGGCCGGGCGAACGGGCACCGGGGAGAGCTACCTCACCTGGCAGCTGCTTCGGCGTCCCAACCACGACTGGCTCTTCTACCCCGCGACGGTGCCCGAGGCGATCGGCCCGCTGCTCCTGCTCGCCGCCGTGGTCGGTCTCTGGCTCCTGCGTCGGGAAGCGTCCTGGAGGGAGACGCTGCTCATGTCGTGGATCGCGGTGCCCGTCGTGTTCTTCTGGCTGTGGCCCGTGAAGGGGTTCCAGTACCTGCTACCCGTCGCTCCGGCGGTGGCGGTGCTGGCCGCCCGCGCACTGTGCCGGTTGCCAA
>DATHJG010000794.1:0-5694 GCA_035489875.1 Solirubrobacteraceae bacterium
CGACGTCCTCGGGTGCGGGCCGCTTCAGCGCGTCGCCGCCGAGCACGTCCGGATGCGTCTCCCAGGCGCTCTCGAGGACGAAGTCGGGCAGCTCCCGTGCGTCGTACCCGCACATGATCCAGACGGGGCGGTGCGCGAACGCGCGGTTGAAGATCGCCTCGTAGGCGATCCAGGGGCTCCACTCGGCGTCGGCCCGGCAGATCGGCAGCTCGCCGAAGACCCGGATCGCGGTCGCCCCGTCCCGCAGGTGCCGGCGCACCGTGCCGTCGTACCCGGCCAGCGCCGCCTCCGGCCGCGCGTAGAACGCGTCGCGGTCGATGTGGGTGATGGCGTTCGCGCCGGCGCCGAGCGCCTCGGCGAGGACGTCCCACTTGCGCTGGTCGACGACGGCGACGACCGGCTCGCCGGCGGCCGTCCCCGACTCGAGGAACGGCGCGATCGGACCCGCCAGCCCGGCGTCGTCCTCGTAGACGTGGAGGTCGTGCCGCATCCGCGCTCAGCCCGCCTCGAGGATCTCGATCGCAGGGTCGGTGTCCCAGCCCATCAGCCCGAGCAGCCGGCGGACCGCGTCGGACGCGGGGATGATCGTGACGCGCTGGCCCGTGCGCCCGCGCAGCGCCCGCATGCCGGCGACGTCGACGAACTGCAGGTCGGCGAGGTCGAGCCGGAGCGGGCCGTGGAAGTGGGCCTCGAGGACGTCCCCGACCGTCTGGGCGCAGCCGAAGTCGAGCTCGCCGTCCCGCCCGATCGGCGCGAGCTCGGGCGAGACGTCGATGTCGTGGGCCTCGGCGAGGTTGGCCAGGACGCCGGGCGCGAAGCGCGCGTGGTCGTACTGGCAGAGGATCGACAGCTCCCGGTGGTCGTAGCCCCGCGCGACGCGCGACTCGTACGAGGACAATGCGTCGCTGCTGGACCGGTCGCACAGCGCCCACGTCATCTCGCCGGTCAGGCTCAGGCCGCGATAGCCCTCCGAGAGCGCGCGGCGGTACTCGTCCCGCACCGCCTCCAGCATCCGATCGGGCTCGAAGCGGCCGTCGGGGAGGTAGGCGTCGCGCGCGCGCCGGGCGTCGAGCTGCCCGCGAGCCCGCGCGGGCTCGAACGCGGGGTCCAGCTCCAAGAGGCGGCGCACCAGCGCCGTCACGTCGTCGCCCTCGCAGAGGTACACCACCTTGTGCCCGCGGCGCAGCGCGTCGCGGACGAAGGCGGCGGCGAGCCGCTCGCGATCGTCGGCCTGGCTGAGCCGGCAGCACGCGTGCTCGCCGGGGCGAATCGCGACAGCCAGTTCAGCGCGGCGGGTCGGGGCCACACTGCGAGCGTAGGTCACGCACCTGGAGGCGCAAGCGGCCTCCGGAACTCTGTGCAGGTCGCACAAAGGGCCGCGCGTCTCTGTCGGCTCCGACAAGGACAGCCGGAGAGCCGAGGGCCATGGTGCCGGATGTCCGGTAGCTGATTTGTCCACGGGGGGAAACCATGACCTCGGAGCGTTCGAACGACGGAGGTTCGGCGCGGCGACTGAGCGCGGCCGCAGAGCGGCGGCTCGTCCTGGAGGCGCAGCGTGGCGACTCGGGCGCGCGGGATCGGCTGGTGGACGTCTTCCTGCCCTCGATCGGCCACGTCGCCCGGCAGTACCGGGGCTGCCGCGCGGTCGACCGCCGCGAGCTGATGCAGGAAGGCGTCGTCGGGGTCCTGCGCGCGCTCGACCGGTTCGACCTCGACCTGGGCACGCCGTTCTGGGCGTACGCGACCTGGTGGGTGCGCCAGGCGATGCAGCAGCTCGTCGCGGAGCTCTCGCATCCGATCGTCCTGTCCGATCGCGCCCTGCGCCGGCTCGCGGCCATCAGGAGCGCCGAGCGCGCACACGCGCAGCGGCACGGCCACGCGCCCTCGGTCGCCGAGCTCGCGGACGAGGTCGGCCTGACGCGCCGCGAGATCGAGCGGCTGATCGCGGCCGTGCGGCCCAGCCGCGGGTTCGACGAGCCGATCGGGGACGGACCCGGCGGCATGCTGCTCGGCGACCTGCTCGCCGATCCCCACGCCGAGGATCCCTACGACCGGGCGTGGCGGAAGACGCTCGTGGCCGACCTGCCGGAGCTGCTCGAGGAGCTCGACGAGCGCGACCGGCGGATCCTGCGCGACCGCTTCGGCCTGGGCGCGGCGAACCGCACGCTCGCGCAGGTGGGCGCGAGCCTCGGCATCAGCGCCGAGCGCGTGCGGCAGCTCGAGCAGGCGGCGCTCGAGCGGCTGCGCCGTTGCAGCGGCGCCGACGAGCCGCGGTCCGCGCCCGTCGGGTCGGTTTGACACTGGCCGGAGGCGCCGGTTCAGTCCAGCCGGCCGGGCAGCCCGAAGCGCTCGAACGCGGTCATCTGTGCGGGATCGAGCGGCTGGTCCGGGAAGCGCGCGTAGTACTCGGGGTCCTCGCCGCGCAGCGCGCGCGTGATGAACGACGTCACCTCGGCGATCTGCCCGCCGCGGAGGGTCAGCACGTCGAGCGCGAACGGGAGATAGGCGCCGGTGTCCTTCTCCCGGCTGTAGCTGCCGATCGCCGCCTGCCCGCTCGCGTGGGCGGGGAGGTGGCGCCACTGCCAGGCGCCCGACAACGGCGCGCGCGCGAGGAACGTGGCGATCGCGTCGTGGCCGCGGTACCAGCTCGCCAGCGGCGGCATCGACCACGCGGCGTCCTCGGCGAGCATCGCGACCATGCGGTCGACGTCGCCCCGCCCCATCGCATCCATGTAGCCGTCGACGACGTCGCGGACGCGCTGGTCGCCGAGCGCGCGCAGCATGGCCTGCTGGCTCTGCTCCGGCATGCGCTCGTCGACCGCCTTGCGGGCGCGCTGCAGGGCGCTGTTCACCGCGGCGGGCGTCGTGTCGAGCGAGTCCGCGACCTCGCGCGCCGAGAAGCCGAGCACCTCGCGCAGGATGAGCACGGCGCGCTGCGTGGCGGGCAGGTGCTGGAGCGCCGCGGTGAACGCGAGCTCGACGCTCTCGCGCTGCTCGTAGCGCGCCTCCGGCGACGCGAAGCCGTCCTCGAGCCCGACGCGCTCGTCCGGGTACGGCTCCACCCACACCGACTCCACCACCGGCTCGCCGGGCGGCGCGACGTGGGGATCGGCGGCCGGGCCGTAGTCGAGCGGCAGCACGCGCTTCGGCCGCCGCGCGATCTGGTTCAGGCACGTGTTGGTCGCGATCGTGTAGAGCCAGGACCGGAGCGAGCTGCGGCCCTCGAACCGCGGCAGGCCGCGCCAGGCGCGCAGCGATGCATCCTGGAGCGCGTCCTCGGCGTCGTGGACCGACCCGAGCATCCGGTAGCAGTGCGCGTGCAGCTCGCCGCGGTACGGCTCCAGCAGGCGGCGGAACGCGTCCTCGCCGCCGCCGCGAGCCGCCTCGAGCAGCTCCCGCTCCCGGGCCGTCGGGGTCGCGGACCGCGTCGCCATGACCGTCCAGGGTAGACCGGTCCGGCGGGGAGCGATGAATCCGCGGCGCCGCGCCGGTCCAAGCGTCAGAGCAATGCGGCCGGCACCTTCGAAACCAGTCGTCCACCTGGAGCTGCACACCACCGATCTCCCGGCTGCGCGGGCGTTCTACGCGGAGCTGTGCGGCTGGCGCGCGGAGCGGATCGACACCCGCGACGGCACCTACCACGCGCTCGAGCTGGGCGGCGGGCTCGGCGGCGGCGTCGTGGAGTGCGGGACGCAGCGTTCGCTGTGGCTGCCCTACGTCGAGGTCGCCGACGCCGGCGCGGCGACCGACCACGCGCGCGTGTGCGGGGCCTCGGTCCTGCTCGGGCCGCGCGAGGGCCCGGCGGGCTGGCGCAGCGTCGTCTCGACGCCCGCGGGCGGCGAGATCGCGTTCTGGCAGCCGAAGCGATGAGCGCCCGAAGGGGAGCGTTCGCTACACCATGCGGCGCTTCGCGGCCCAGCGGGTCAGCTCGTTGCGATTCGAGAGCTGGAGCTTGCGCAGGACGTTCGAGACGTGCGTCTCGATCGTCTTGACCGACAGGTGCAGCCGCGCCGCGATCTCCTTGTAGGTGTAGCCGCGCGCGAGCAGGAGCAGCACGTCGCGCTCGCGCGGCGTGAGCCGGTCGAGCTCGCTGTCGCCCGCCGCCGGCGGGTCGCCCTCGTTGAACGCGTCGAGCACGAAGCCGGCCAGCCAGGGGGAGAAGACCGCGTCGCCGTCGGCGATCCGGTGGATCGTCTGCGTCAGCTCCGCCGGCGCGATCGTCTTGGTCACGTAGCCGCGCGCGCCCGCGCGGATCACCGCGACGACGTCCTCGGCGGCGTCCGAGACCGACAGCGCGACGAACTTCACCCCGGGGCGCTCGCCGTGCACCGCGCCGATCACGGCATGGCCGCCGCCGTCGGGGAGGTGCACGTCGAGCAGCACGACGTCGGGGTCGAGCGACTTGATCAGCGGCACCGCCGCCTCGACCGTGCCGGCCTCGCCGACGACCTGGACCGTCGGTCCGAGGCCGGCTTTCAGGCCGGCGCGGAAGATCTCGTGGTCGTCGACGATGACGACCCGGCGGAGCGGCACGTTCACGGGCGGTCTCCTCGCGGCAGGAACAGCTCGACCTCGGTCCCCGCGCCGGGAGCGGTGTGGATCGCGGCGCGGCCGCCGTGGCGCGCCATGCGGCCCACGATCGACTCGCGCACGCCCGCCCGGTCGCGCGGCACGCGCGCGAGCTCGAAGCCGCGGCCGCGATCCCGCACGAACACCGACGCCTCGTGGTCGCTCACGCGCGCGAGCACGGAGACCGTCGCCGTTCCGGCGTGCTTGGCCGCGTTCGTGAGCGCCTCGCGGGCGGCGCTGACGAGCGCGTCGAGGTCCGCGTCGAGCGGGGCGTCGCTCGGCTGGACGAGCTCGACGGCGACGTCGTAGCGCGTCTCGACGTCCTCGGTCGCGTGGCGGAGCGCGGCCGCGAACGTGTCGGGCGCGTCGGGCTCCTCGCCGCCGTAGAGCCACGCGCGCAGCTCGCGCTCCTGGCGGCGGGCGAGCCCCTGGGCGCCACGGGCGTCGTCGGCGCGCTGGATGAGCGCGAGCGTCTGCAGCACCGAGTCGTGCAGCCGCGCCGCCATGCTCGCGCGCTCCTCGGTGCGGATGCGCTCGCGGCGCTCGGCACTCGCGACCGCCTGGGCGCGGCGCAGCCGCGGGCCGACCAGCAGGCCGATGCCCGCGGCGGCGACGGCGGCGGCGACCGTCGACGCGGCGGCGGCCGTGACGTCGCCGCCCTGGCGCAGGAACAGCACCGCGCCGCCGATGAGCAGCACGATCGCCGTCACCGCGCGCAGCGCGTCCAGCAGCAGTGGGCGCGCCCACCCGGGGCCGTCCCCGCGTGCGGACGCGGTCGCCGCCTGGCGCCACGCGAGCCCGAGGCCGACCAGGAGCAGCGCGCTCGCGGCGAGCACGTCGAGCGGGAGCAGCAGGCCGCTCACGCCGAGCGCGAGCAGCGCGGCCACGAGCAGCACGCCGAGCCCGGCGACCTGCTGCCGGCGGCCGGGGACGGGGCGGATCCGGGCGCCCGGCGGCGGTCCGGTCATGAGCACGGCGGTCATGACGTACGCGGCGACGCCGATGCCGCCGAGCGGCACGCCGAGCGCGAAGCCGAGGCGCACGAGCACGGGGTCGACGCCGAGCGCCTCTCCGAGGCCGCCGCAGACGCCGAGCAGCACGCGGTCCGATCCCGAGCGCCGCAGT
>DATHJG010000795.1:0-2668 GCA_035489875.1 Solirubrobacteraceae bacterium
ACTGAACGCTCGCCGCGAATCACGCCGCACCCTCGGCTCACCGATCCGGCCGTTCTAGCGTGAGGACATGACCGGCGACCTGACGGATCACGACAGCCTCTGGCAGCTCGACACCCCGACGATCGCGTCCGATCCCTTCCCGGGCGACGGCGGCACCCACGACCTGGTCGTCGTCGGCGCCGGCATCACCGGTCTCACGGCCGGTCTGCTGTTCGCGCGGGCGGGTCAGGATGTCGTGGTGGTCGAGGCGCGAAGCGTCGGGTCGGTGACGACGGGGCGCACGACCGCGAAGGTGACGCAACTGCAGGGCACGATGCTGCAGCGGATCCGCGGCCGCGACACCGCATCCACTCTCGCCGCCTACGTCGAGAGTCAGCGCGCCGCGTTCGACTGGCTCGTCGGTTTCGCCGCCGACACCGGGATGCCGCTCGAGCGCCGTGCCGCGTTGACCTACGCCGCGACCGAGAGCGGTCGGGCGCGGGTGGAGAAGGAGTACAGGCTGGCGCAGGCGCACGGGCTCCCGGTCGAGCTGATCGAGGACGCCCGACTGCCGTTCGCGACGTTCGGCGCCGTCCGGCTCGCTGACCAGGCGCAACTCGATCCGATGACGCTGCTCGCGACGCTCGCGGCCGAACTGCGCGCGAACGGCGGCGTGCTGACCACCGGGGCACGGGTCACCGGGGTCGATGCGTCGCGGCTGCGTGACGACGCGGTCGTGCACACGACGGCCGGCGAACTGCGCGCCCGCCGGGTGGTGCTGGCCACGGGGACGCCGATCCTCGATCGCGGGTTGTACTTCGCGAAGCTCGCGGCGCATCGCAGCTACGCGCAGGCCTGGCGCGTTCCGCCCGAACAGCTGCCGGATGGGATGTTCCTCGGCGTCGAGCAGCCGACGCGCTCGCTCCGGGACGCCCGCGGCCTGCTGCTCACCGGCGGGAACGGGCATCACGTCGGCAGGCACCCGTCGCCACGGCGCGCCGCGGACGAGCTCGCCGCCTGGACGGAGCGCTGGTGGCCCGGTGCGGAGCTCGTCGCCGAGTGGTCGGCGCAGGACTACCTGACCCCGCACGGCGTCCCGTTCGTCGGCTGGCTGCCGCGCGGCGCCGGCAAGATCTACCTCGCGACCGGGTTCTCGAAGTGGGGGATGACGAACGGCGTCGCGACGGCACTGACCCTGGTCGGTGATCTCCTGGGTGCGCAGACGGACTGGCAGCGCGCGCTGCACCACCGCACGACGCTGCCCGCCGCGATAGCGGTCGGGCTGGGCGAGAACCTCGCGGTCGGCGCCTGGTACGCGCGCGGGTGGGTGGATGCGCTCGTGCATCGCGCTCCCGACCAGACACTCGAGGGCCACGGCGAAGTGGGACGGCGGGGGATCGTGCCGACCGGCGTCTCGCGGGTGGACGGTGAGACACGTGCCGTCTGCGCCGTGTGCCCGCACCTGCGCGCGATCGTGCAGTGGAACGACTTCGAGCGCTCGTGGGACTGTCCGGCGCACGGTTCACGTTTCGCCGCCGACGGCGCCCTGCTGGAGGGTCCCGCGAAGCGAAACCTCTCGGTGGTCGAGTAGCGCCGCGAAGCGCCGCGTATCGAGACCAGCTATCCCGCGACCGCCCCCGCCGCCCAATCCACCACGACGTCGTTCGGCCCGTCGCCGAGCTTCGCGTTGAGCTTCGAGCCGGGGAACAGCAGGGGGAGCGCCGTCGCCGGCACGGCGTTGCCGACCTGGATCTGGTACGGCGTCGGAACTCCCGTCGCGACCGTGAGGGTCAGCGCGTGCACATCGTCGCCCGCCGCGTTCTTCACGCCGATCGGTGTGTTGGCGACGAGCACGACCGTGATCGGCTTGCCGTTCGCCAGGATCCAGGCCGCACTGTTCTGGCCCTCGCCCGCGGGAAGGGTGACGGTCGGCGGTGCCGTTTCGAAGTCGATCGCGACCTTGCTGTGGTCGTTCGGGTCGACCCGCACGGCGACCACGGCGTTGCCGGCCGAGAGCTGCGGGATGTAGACCTCCTGGATGCGCTGGGAGACCTGAGCCTGGTACGGCTGCTGGCCGTCGAGCAGGACGTTCAGGGTGAGCGTGCACTTGCGCTCGACGAGCCCGTTGCCGATCTGCAGAGTCATGCCGGAGGCGTCGATGCCGAGCACCTCGCCGCGTCCGAGCAGCCCATTCGCGATCACGTTGTCGTCGGCGGAGCCGAGGAGATTGCCGAGCCAGCCCATGGGGTGCTCCTTCTGCAAAGAATCGGGATTTCGCGCCAAGGTATTGGAGCGACGGGGCGACGACAATGCCCAGATAGTCTGGGCGGGATGTCTCAGACCAGCGATCGGGACCGCGACCGGTATGGTCGTCCGTCCTTCCGGCGCACGGCGCTGGCGCCCGGCCTGCTCGCCGCCGTCGCCCTGCTGGCCGGACTCGCCCTGCTCGAGAGCGACGCGTTCATCGCGATCCGCTTCATCGTGGCGATCCTCGCGCTCATCGTGACCGTGTTCGCGGTGCAGGCGCGGCACTGGTGGTGGGTGCCGCCGTTGATCGCGATCGCGATCCTGTGGAACCCGGTCTACCCGCTCGACATCGCGGGTCCGTGGTGGGTCGGCGCGCAGTACGTCGCGATCCTCGTGTTCGTCGTCGCCGGGATCTTCATCAAGGTGCCCTACAAGGCCGAGG
>DATHJG010000796.1:0-10299 GCA_035489875.1 Solirubrobacteraceae bacterium
GTAGTTGATGACGTCAACGCCGTCCGCGACGGCCGAGTCGATGGCGGCGACAAGATCGCTCACCGCGCAGCCCCCGGGCCAGCAGGCCTTGTAGGCGGCGCTGCGCGCGCGCGGCGCCATCCCGCTGATCGTTCCGAAGCCGTTGCCGAAGATCGACGCCGCGACGCCCGCATTGCCACCGGCCGTCGAAGCCGTGTGGGACCCGTGACCGTCGTGATCGCGCGCCGACTGGTAGTCCGCCGCGAGCCCGCCGCCGACGTGGCCGAAGCCCTTCGAGAAATAGCGGGCGCCGATCAGCTTGTCGGTGCAGTCTCGCGTGGTCCACTGCTCGCCGCGCTGGCACGCGCCGTTCCAGCCGGCCGGCGGCGGACCGTAGCCGGTGTCGGCGAAGCTTGGATGCTCAGGCCAGATGCCCGTGTCGACGACGCCGACGATGACATCTTCGCCGGCATCGGCCTGCCCGCCGAGCTGGCTCCAGATCCCCCCGGGGGCGTTGAGGCCGAGGAACGTCGGCGTATTGTCGGTCGTCGGGTGCGACAGCGAGTCACGGCGGACCGACACGACGTCCTTCGATGCCTGCAGCGCTGCCACCTGACGCTTGTTCAGCGTCGCCGCGAATCCGTTGAGCGAGTACTCGTAGTCGTAGATCCGCGCCGCGCCGACCCCGCCGGCGACCGCGGCGTGGCGCGAGCGCAGGTAGCCGGCGTACCGCTGCACCGACGGATTCGTCTTGTCCAGCTTCCGTCCTCGCGCCGGCTTCGTGGGCTGAAAGCCGGGGGTGCCTCCCTCGTAGCCGGCGACGGGCGCCTCCGTGAGCAGCACGAGGTAGACGTCGCTGCCGCCCCGGCCCGCGCTTCCCGCAGTTGCGCCACCCCCACCACGCGCATCCGCCGTGCCGGTCAGCACGCCGACGGTCATGAGCGCCCCGCCCACCACGGCGCACGCAAGGATCGTTCGCTTCATTCCTTCCCCCCAAATCCAACGACGACGGCCCACCGGGCACCGGCCCGGCGCGAAACACAGCCGCGACCTTAGCCCGAGTGCGCGCAACCGTCCAGCCCGACGTCGCACTGGTCGGGATCCGCAACCAGTTCGCCGGACGGCGAGCGCGAGCGCGTCGAACGATCGCGGATGCTGCGCGCCACGTCGGTCACAGCATTCGGTCAACGTGTTTCGAGCGATGCCGGCGAGTAGTCCGTACCGTAGCCATGCTTGGTGGCAGCGGAGACGATTCCAGCGTGGTCTGTTCGAACCCGCGCTCGCTGTAGAGCTTGGCGGAGGAGCCCGGTCGAGGTGCGCGTTCAGCTGCGCGCGACGATCTTGTCCAGCGCCTCCTGTGCCCACTGGCGCACGAGTTCGTCGATGACCGACCTGTCGCCCGTGCGCAGCCTTTCGGCCAACGCGTCGAGATCGTGGGGATCGCTCGTCATCTCGATGTGGTCCTGTCCACCGCTTGACGCTGATGAAGCCGAGCGAGTCGTCGGACCTGATCCGGATGCGGGTCCCTTCTCTCGGCGGCATCACCGCCGGTGCAGCCGACCGCGCGCGGGCGTTCCCTATGCTCGCACGGCGTGGACCAGCGGACCGCCTCCTTCCTGCGACATGCCCGCGAGATGACCGAGCTGGGTCGCTACGCGGAGGCGGCAGGGCTCGAGCGCCAGGCACGCGAGGCTGCGGCGCGCGCCGGCGATCCTCCGGACGCGTTGCTGGCCTTCCACGCGCAGGCCGGCCGGCGCGCGTTCCTGCAGGCCGACTGGGCGGAGGCCGAGCGCGCGCTGCGCGAGGCGAGCACGCTCGCGATCCCCGCCGGCGCGACGCCGCGCGACCGCTTCGACGTCGAGCTGCGGCTTGGGCTCGTGCTGCACCGCCTCGACCGGCCGGAGGAGGCGGTCGCACAGCTCGAGCGCACACTCGCGCTCGATCTCGGGCCGGCGTTCACGCCGCCGCCGGCCGTCCACCGCGCGCTTGCGGAGAGCCTGCGCGCCGTCGGGCGCCGCACCGAGGCGGAGGCCGCGCTCGCCGAGGCCGCGCGGATCACAGCCGAGCGAGACGAGGGCGGGCGGGACGAGTCCGGACGGTCCGAGACCGGTCGCGACGAGGGCGGGCGGACCGGGACTCCCCCGCGCGCGCCGTTGCCGCCCGCGATCCCCGCGCCGCGTGACGACAGCTTCGAGGCCGTCTTCCGTGACCTCGACGCGCTGATCGGGCTCGCGACCGCGAAGGCCCAGTTCCGGCGCCTCGCCGAGCTGCTGCGCGTCAACCAGCTGCGCCGCGGGCACGGGCTCAAGACCGCCGGCGTCGGGCTGCACATGGTCTTCGTCGGCGGCCCGGGCACCGGCAAGACGACGCTCGCGCGGCTCGTCGGCCGGCTCTACCACGCGCTCGAGCTGCTCGAGACCGGCGACGTTGTCGAGGTCACCCGCGCCGACCTCGTCTCCGGCTTCGTCGGCCAGACCGCGCAGCGCACGAACGAGGTGATCGACTCAGCGCTCGGCAAGGTCCTGTTCATCGACGAGGCCTACGCGCTCTCGCGTCCCGGCGCGGCCGGCGACTTCGGCCCCGAAGCCGTGGCCGAGCTGCTCAAGCGCATGGAGGACGACCGCGAGCGGCTCGCGGTGATCATCGCCGGCTATCCGGACGAGATCGAGGCCTTCCTGGCCACCAACCCCGGGTTTGCGAGCCGCTTCGGCGAGACGCTCACGTTCGACGACTTCACGCCCGCGGAGCTGGCCGAGATCTTCGAGCGCAGCTTCTGCGTGCCGACCGACTACCGCCTCGCGGAGCCCGCGCGCGCCGAGCTGGCGCGCGTCAGCGCCGAGCTGCACGCCACGCGCGACCGCTCGTTCGCCAATGCGCGCACGATGCGCAACCTGTTCGACGACGCGATCGCGCACCAGGCCCAGCGGCTCGTCGCGCGCGGCGCGGAGGCCACGCGCGACGAGCTGATGACGCTCGAGCCCGACGACCTCAGCGCCGCACTACGGTCCGGCTCTGCTCGGGCGTGAACCGCTGCACGTACGGCGATCTCCAGCCATCAGCCAAACGCGCCGGCGAACGCATTCGAGCCGCCGACCACCGGGATCGAAAGTGAGCTGCTCGCCAGGTCGAGCGTCAGCCGCGTGCCGGCCGCCGGCCGGATCGTGAAGTCGCGGTCGCTTGACAGGACCATCAGCGCGAGCCGGTTGCCGGCTGGGACGACGGTGTCCTTCGGCTGCATGTCGACGTCGATCGGGTACAGCCGGCCGGGCCTGAGCGGGACGTCGGCCCAGTCGGCGTTGCGGTTGGCCGGATCGATCCATCCGCGCGTGAGGATCGTGCCGGCGCCGGTCGGCGGGTAGCTGACGAGCGCGGCGGTCAGATTCGCCTTCGGCTTGCTGAACGCGATCTCGAGCGAGACCGCCGGCGTGCCGCTGATGCGGACGGGCTGCGTGAGCGCCGGCGTCTGGTAGATCAGTCGCGCGTTCGAGGAGGCCGAGTTCGCCGACGTGATCCCGGCGATCGACGCGTCGTCGGTCAACGTCTCCCGCGGCGCGCCGGGGTCCGGCGGCGCGACCGTCAGGCCGCCGCGACCCGGGGCGCCCGGCGTGAGGTGCAGCGTGACCGCGCGCGAGGCCGGGTCGGGCCACTCGGCATACGGCGTCGGGTTGGCGGGGCCGCAGACGAGCATGGCGACCGCGCCGTCGGCGACCTTCTGGCCGGTCGCGGTCGCCACCGCGGACGCCAGCACCAGGTGCGTGGAGTCGGGGACGTCCGTGATCAGCCGTGTCGTCGTTGTCGTCGTGCCATCGGGGTTGGTCTGCGGCACCGTCAGCGTGAAGCCGATCCGGAACGGGCTCGTGTCCGCCACCGCCAGCGTCGCGGTGTTCGACTGATCGCCGGTCACGGTCGTCTCGCGCGGCGGGCAGGACGCCGGCTCGCGCACGACCCACGAGCGCGGGAGCGTCTCGACGCCGTTCTGGACGCCGTAGAGGTAGCGGGTGAACCAGTAGTTGACGAGCACGTCCGGCGGCGCGCCGCCGTGGCCGCCCTGATGGAGGTAGAACATGTGCGGCACGCCTTGCCGCTTGAGCGCGTCGTAGAACTGCGCTGCGTTCTTCGTCATGACGTTGAAGTCGTTGTTGCCGTGCGCGAGCAGGGTGGCGGCGCGGACGTTCTTGACATCCTTCATGTAGTTGCGCTCCTGCCAGACCCCGTTGCGGTTGCCTGTCGCGCGATCGATGCGCGCCGTGAGGTGGTCGATCACGGGCTTACAGATCGTGCGCTGCCCGGCCTCGTCGACGCGTGAGTACACGACGTCGGCGAGCACGTCGAGATCCTCGCCCTGGAACTCGTTGTTCTCGCCCGACGGGCTGGAGGACGAGTGCGGCGCCCGCACCATGCCGTTGGCGCGGTAGTAGTCGTACCAGTCAGAGATCGCCGAGATCGGCACGATCGCCTCGAGGCCCTGGACGCCGGTCGTCGCGGCGGCCTCCGGGATCGTCCCGTTATAGGACGTGCCCAGCATGCCGACCTTGCCGGTCGTCCATGTCGCCACCGCCTGCGCGTCGCCGGTGCGCGTCGTGTACGCCGGCGCGCGCCCACCGAGCCAATCGATCACCGCCTTGGCGGCGAGCGTCTCATTTCTCCCGCCGGCGGTCGGGCAGCCGTCGGAATGGCCGGTACCCGGTGACTCCGCGTGCACGACGGCGAACCCGCGCGGCACCCACGTCGACTCATACCTCGTGCTGATCGTCGGACTGGTATCGCCGGCCGCCCAGAACGCCGTCGCCGGGCGCGACGACGGCGGCACGCCGAGCTCGTGGCCAACGGCCCAGTTGCTGTATTGCGAAGCCGTCCCTGCGTAGTACGGGCTGTCCTCGAAGATCACCGGCACCTTCAATCCGTCCGTGACGACCTCGCGCGGTGCGGTGAAGTCGGCATGGATGCGATCGCGCTTGCCGTCCTTGTCGCTGTCGAACGGCGCCTGGACCCAGACCTCACCGCTGTACCAGTCGGCGGCGTTGGCCGAGAAGACGGCCTGCGACAGGCCACCGACGAACGTCGGGACCGCCGGCTCCGGCGCGGGCGCCGACACGGACGGGGCCACGCCGACGGCCCCGGGCTCGAGGTTGCCCGGCGGCAGCGCCGAGGCCGAGCTCGCAGCCCCCAAGGCCGCCAGGGCGGTCGCCGTCACCGCGCCCGCCAGACGACGTGTTCCCAAGTCTGCTCCCCCTCCCGCGTTCCGAGCCAGATCAACTCCGTACCCGGCTGCGCCTGGGCCGGAACCGCAAACTGTCGCGGCTCCGAGGGCGCTGCTCGTCCACCCCGCAGTGTGCGAGATGTCCTGCTTCCGGCTCGTTTGCTCAAGGAAGAGGAGCGGTTGGTGATGCTCAGGCGCTCACCGGGGATGCGCTCCAAGCGCCGCTCGCGGCGGCCTCACGGGCGTACTGGGCGAAGCTCCGCGGCTCCCGGCCGAGGGCCAGCCGGACGCCGTCGGTCGTGTCGGCGTTCCGCCCGTCCACGACCTCTGCGAACAGATAGGTCAGGACCTCCACGAACTCGGGCGGCACGCCGTGCTCGGCGGCCTCGGCGGCGTGCTGCTCGAGCGAGACCGGTACGTAGCGGACCTCGCGGCCGGCCGCCTCGGCGATCTCCGCGGCCGCCTCAGCCATGGTCAGCGACTGCGGGCCGGTCAGCTCGTAGAGCTGACCGACGTGGCGATCGTCGGTCAGTGCCGCGACCGCGACGTCGGCGACGTCGTCGGCGTCGAGGAACGGCGTCGGCGTGTCGCCGGCGGGGAGTCGGATCTCGCCGCTCAGGACGTGCTCCAGCATGTAATCCTCGTTGAAGTTCTGCATGAACCAGGTCGAGCGCAGGATCGTCAGCTCGGCGCCGGTCTCGCGCACCGCGCGCTCTGCGCGCTCGGCCTCGGGTTCGCCGCGGCCCGACAGCAGCGCCAGCCTCGACACCCCCTTGCTCAGGGCCAGTTCCGCGAACTCGCGGGTCGCCTCGACCGCGCCGGGGACGGCCAGGTCCGGATAGTAGGTGAGGTAGACCGACCCCACGCCGTCCAGGGCGGGCGCCCAGGTCGCGCGGTCCTCCCAGTCGAACGGCGGCTCGCCGGCCCGCGAGCCGACGCGCACCGGCAGCTGCCGCGCCCGCAGGCGTTCGACGACGCGGCGGCCGGTCTTGCCGGTGCCGCCGAGGACAAGCGTCGGCTTGCTCTCTCGCGTCTGCATGGTCATCTGTCGCTCCTCTCGGTCTGTGCTGGGCCGCGACACGCGGTCGCTGTCCATCGGTGCGACCGACCGTATGACTCGCAGCGGGCCGGCGCGTCGGGGACCCTCCCTGATCTCGCTCCCTGATATGGAGCGAACACGGCCGTGCGGGTGGTCAGGTGCCGTTCTGCCGGCTCTGCTCGGCCAGCACCCGCGGCAACTCCCCGCGGCCGGCGATGTCGAGCTTCTCGTAGACGTGGCCGAGATGCGTCTCGACGGTCTTGCGCGTCACGAACAGGGCCTGTGCGATCTCGGGGTTGCTCCGGCCCTGGGCGGCAAGCCCGGCGACGCGGCGCTCCGAGGCGGTGAGTTGCCCCAGCCCACCGTGCCCCGGGTCGCTCCAGCGCCCTCCGGCGGCCTGCAGCTCCGTGCGGGCCCGCTCGGCGAGCGCGTTCGCGCCACATCGTTCGGCGAGCGTCATCCCCTGCCCGAGCACGCCTCGCGCCTCCGTGCGGCGGTTGGCGCGTCGCAGCGCCGCGCCGTAGTCGGTGAGCGCACGGGCGTGCTCGAGCCGTGCCGGCGAGCGCTCGAGCACCTCCGTGGCTTCGCGCAGACGGGCGATGGACGCCTCGCCGCCCTCGACCAGCGCGACCGCGCGCAACGCGACGCCGATCCCGCTCGCCGTCCCCCACTGCCGGGCCCGCTCCAGGTCTTCCGCGGCGATCCGGCGTGCCTGCTCACGGTCGCCGATCGCCGCCATCGCGAGGGCCGCGTCGGAGCGCCAGCGCGAGGCGAGCGGGCTCGCAGCTCCCCAGAGCTCGTCGCGACGGCCATACTCGAGCAGGTCATCGCGCGCATCCCGCGCGCGGCCGCGCGCGAGACCGAGAAGACCGCGAGCCGCCAGCAGGACGTTCGTCGTCATTCCCGGCTGGATCTCGTTCCGGTGTCCGTTCTCATCCAGTGCCTCCTGCGCGGCGTCAGCCTGCCCGCGTTCGATGAGCGCCACCACGAGCAGGCCCAGCGCGAACGGCTTGCCGAGCGCGATGCCATGCGTCTCCAGGAGCTCGAGCGCAGTGCGAGCGTCGTCCTCGGCCTTGGCGACGTCGCCCCGCCTGAAGGCAACCCATCCGCTGCGGCTCGTCAGCCAGGCCATCGACGGGATCGAAGCCCGGGCACGCGCGTCGGTGAGCGCCTGCTCGAGCGAGGCTTCGGCGACGTCGAGCGCGTCCGTGGCGAGGAGTCCGAGGACGAGGTCGTAGAACGTCCCGACGATGTCGCGCTGCTGCTCACGCAGCAAACGTCCCCCTGCAAGGCCGGCCACGAGGTGTCCCGCCGCCTCACTCGCGGACTCGCTCGCCCGGGCGCGCTCGCAGGCGAGGCTCGCCAGCACCAGCCGCTCGCCTGGCGTCGCACCCCGAAGCGCAGCGTGTCGCTGAAGCCGTTTCGCCGCCGCATCGCGGCCCTCGCGGCTGCCTTGCAGGGCGTGCGTCCTGACCTCGGCCTCGAGCAGCAGGGCGAGTTCCGCATCCTCGGGTTCGATCACGTCGATCGCGGTCTCGAGCGCTTCCACCGCCGCGTCGGCGCGCCCCGAGACGGTCAGTGCGTTGGCGAGCTCGCGAGCCGCTGTCGCGAGCCGCCGCGGCTCGCCGAGTCCCGCGACCGCCGCGTGGAGGTGGTCGACCGCCCCCGGTGCCCCCAGGCGCAGTTCCGCGCGGCCGAGCTCCAACAGCACGTCCACCTCGGTGTGGGCGGACGGGGGCTCGGCCAGCGCCCGCGTGAGCCAGGCGGCCGCGGCAGCGGGCGCGCCCTTGACGAGCGCCTCACCGGCCACGCGGCGGAGGAGCTCGACCCGGTCCGGGTCGCCGATCGGTTCCGTCGCGGTGATCTGCGCCGCGATCCGCTCCTCCGAGACGCCGCGCGCGGCAAGCAGGATGGCGGCGCGCCCATGGGCTCTGGCACGCTCGTGGGACCCGACGTCCGCGTAGACGGCCTCCCGCACGATGGGATGGGCGAACTCGAGGCCCTCCCCGGACCGCAGAATCGCAAGCGCGGCCAGGAGGTCTGCGGCACGTGCCGCCTCCGCCTCGGCGATCCCAGCCAGCTCCGCTGCCTCCGCCACGCTGGCGCCGTCGCCCAGCACTGCCACGGCGCGAACGAGGGTCGTCAGCGGCGCGGGCCTCCCCGATAGCCGCAGGAGCACCGCCTGAGCCACGGCGACGGGAGCGATGCCTCGCACTCCCGCCGCCTCTCGCGCGTCGGTCGACAGCCCTTGCTCGCGTGCCTCGCGCAGCAGCGCCTCGAGGTAGAACGGGTTGCCGTCGGTGGCGTCACGACAGGCCGACGCGAACTCGGGTGCCACGCCCGGGCCGAGCCGTTGCTCGCACAGCGTCGCCGTCGCCTCGATGCTCAGCGGTCCCGGCCGCAGCACCACGGTCTCGGGGCCGGCGGCCAGTCGAGCCAGCTCGGCGATCTGGCCCTCGCCCGCCCGCGTCGATGCGAGGACGGCCAACGGCAGGCCATCGAGCCGCCGTGCCAGGTAGCTCAGGAATCTCAGCGACTCGGTGTCGGACCAGTGCAGGTCGTCGATCGCCAGCATCACAGGGCTGTCGTCGCTGAGGTTGTTGAGGAGCCAGTAGAGCCCATGCAACATCGAGAAGGCGCGATCCGGCGACGATGAATCCACCGACGCG
The DNA here is from genome assembly GCA_035489875.1 of Solirubrobacteraceae bacterium. Taxonomy (GTDB): domain Bacteria; phylum Actinomycetota; class Thermoleophilia; order Solirubrobacterales; family Solirubrobacteraceae; genus DASQMT01. Next base: position 8,888 of record DATHJG010000796.1, read on the forward strand.
TCGCCCGGGGAGAACAGCGGCAGCGAACGGACGGCGGCGCCGTCGAACAGGCGGTTGCGCGCGACGTCCGAAGCTGTCGCGACGACCGGCTCCAGCAGCTGTCGCACGCATCCGTACGCGAAGTCGCGCTCGAGCTCGCTCGCGCGGGCCCGAAGGCAGGTGAAGCCGGCCTCGGCGGCTGAGTCTGACGCCGCTTTCAGCAGGCTGGTCTTTCCGAGCCCACCGGAAGCTTCGACGACGACGAGCCGGCCGCGCCCCTCTCTGGCTTCGCTCAGTGCGGTCTGGAGCTCCGCGATCTCGTGCTCGCGGTCAAGCAGCGTCACCGGGTGCTCATCCACGCTCTGCTGCAAACTAACGGGCTCGTCATGGATGCGATCACCTCGCGATGACCGAGTTCCCGTTCGTCAAGGGCCTGCACGAGCTCTCGCCGAGCGCCTACGCATACGTCCAGCCCAACGGCTCGTGGGGGTGGAGCAACGCGGGGCTCGTCGTCGACGGACCGGCGACGATGCTGGTGGACACGCTGTTCGACCTGCGGCTCACGCAGGAGATGCTGGACACGATGCGACGAGCGGTACCGGCCGCCGCATCGATCGACACACTGGTCAACACCCACGGCGACCCCGATCACACGTTCGGCAACCAACTCGTCGACGATGCGGTGATCATCGCCTCCTCGAGCGCCGTCGAGGACATGCTGGACGGCGAGACTCCCGAGCAGCTGCGTGACCTGGTTGCGCACGCCCCAGGCTTGGGCGTCGCCGGCGAGTTCATCCTGCGCGCGTTCTCGGAGTTCGACTTCTCGAACATCACGCTGGTCACCCCTTCGCGAACCTTCGACGGAGAGATGCGACTCTCGGTGGGCGACGTACCCGTCAGCCTGATCGAGGTCGGGCCCGCGCACACCCGCGGCGACACGCTCGTCCACCTGCCTCGCGAACGCATCGTGTTCACGGGGGACATCGTGTTCAGCGGCGGCCATCCCGTCATGTGGTCCGGCTCGGTGGACGGCTGGATCAGCGCGTGCGATCGCATCCTGGCACTGGACGTCGAGGTGGTCGTCCCCGGGCACGGTCCGGTCACCGACAAGGCCGGCGTCCGCGGCCTGCGCGACTATCTCGAGTACATCGCAGCGGAGGCGACCGACAGCTTCCACGCCGGCGTGCCGGCCGCGCAAGCCGCCCGAATGATCGACCTCTCCGCCTACGCCGGGTGGATCGACCCCGAGCGCGTCCTGGTCATGGTCGCCGCGATCTATCGGGCGCGTGCCGGCGTCACGTCCGCACCGGATCGCTTGGAGCTGATCGCCGAGATGGGGAGGTACGAGCCTCCCCCACGCGCTTCGAACCAGAGTCAGGGGAGCTAGTTCGGGGAGCCTCCCCGAGGCCGGAACGGGGGGCCGAGCGTACGGT
>DATHJG010000797.1:0-2588 GCA_035489875.1 Solirubrobacteraceae bacterium
GGGTAGAGCACCCTTGAGTCGCCACGAGTGTCGTGAATGTCTCGCGATGCGAGACATTCACGACACTCGGCGAGTGGGAACGCGCGCCCGCTCCGGGCCGCTTCAATGCCCCCGTTGAACTGCGCCGGCGGAACCGCTCGCTATCTTGCCCCGTCATGCCGCAGCGCCGCCGCTTGACCGTGCTCGCCGCCGTGGTCGCCCTCATCGCCGCCGCGCCCGCGCCCGTCCCCGCGCTCGCCCAGAGCGCGGGCGACGAGCAGTACGAGGACCCGTTCGCGGGCCAGGATCCGGGCGGATCGGACGACGAGACGCAGCAGCCGGCGCCCGAGCCCGCCGAGCCGGCCCAGTCCGCACCCGAGCCCGCCGCCGAGTCGAGCACGCCGGCCACTCCCGCGGCCACGCCGGCCTCGCAGCAGGCCGAGCTTCCGCGCACCGGGCTGGACGCCGCCCCGATCCTCGCGATCGGCGCCGTCCTGCTCGCCGGCGGCGTCGCCCTGCGCGTCCGCCTGCGTGAGCGCTCCTAGCGAGACCGACGGGCCCGCCGCGACCGAGCGCGCCGGCGCCGAGCTCGCCGCACAGCTGCGGCCGGGCGACGTCGTGCTCGTCTCCGGCGAGCTCGGCAGCGGCAAGACGACGTTCGTCCGCGGCGCGCTGCGCGCGCTCGGCGTGACCGAGGCGGTCACGAGCCCCACGTTCGTGGTCGGGATCCTCTACGACGGCACCGAGGGACCGCTCGCCCATCTCGACCTCTACCGGCTGGCCGGGCTGGAGGACGAGGACCCGGGGCTGCTCGACCCGTACTTCGGCCCGGACACCGTCACGTTCGTGGAGTGGCCCGAGCGCGCCGAGTCCGCGGCGCTGCTCGGCGGCCGCGGGATCGTCCGCCACGTGACGCTCCGGCACGCGGGCGGCGACCGCCGGCGGATCGAGGTGCGCGGCGCGTGATCCTCGTCGCGATGGACACCGCCACGCCGTCGACCGTCGCCGGCGTGCTGCTGCCCGACGGGCGCGTCGTCGAGGCGCGCGACGACCCACCCGAGGGCTCGCGCGGCCAGCACGCGAGCCGGCTGCTCTTGCTCGTGGAACGCGCCCTGGCGGAGGGCGGCGTCACGTGGGAGGACGTCGAGCGGATCGCGGTCGGCGTCGGGCCGGGCGGGTTCACCGGCCTGCGGATCGGGATCGCGACCGCGCGGGCGCTGGCGCAGGCCCGTGGCCTGCCGCTCGTGCCGGTCTCCTCGCTCGCCGCGCTGGCCGCGGGCGCCGCGCCGGCGCCGGCGGTGGCGGCCGTTCTCGACGCGCGCCGCGGCGAGGTCTTCGCGGGCGTCTGGGCGGGGGAGCGGGAGCTGCTCGCGCCCGCCGCGCTGGCGCCCGAGGCGCTCGCCGAGCGGCTGCGCGCGCTGGAGCTCCCCGTGCAGGCCGTCGGGGACGGGGCGGTACGCTTCCGCGCAGAGCTTGAAGGAGCCGGGGTCGCGGTGCCGATCGACGGATCGGCCGTCCACCGGATCGCCGCAGCACCGCTCTGCCGGCTCGGTGCGGCGGGGGAGCCGGCGGAACGCGACCGGCTCCTGCCGGACTACCGGCGAGAGCCCGACGCCAAGCCGCCGCAGTGATGACCGCACCGCCCGCCGCCGCCATCCAGATCCGCCGCCTGACCTACGCCGACCTCCCGCAGGTCGTGGCGATCGAGCGGCGGGCGTTCCCCACGCCATGGTCGCTCGCGATGTTCGTGCTCGAGCTGTCGAAGGCGTCCGGCGTCTGCCTCGCCGCGTTCGTGGACGGCGAGCTGGCCGGGTACCTGGTGTGCTCGCGCTACGACACCGTGTGGCACATCATGAACGTGGCGGTCGACCCCGACCGGCGCCGCCACGGGATCGCGTCGACGCTGCTGACCCGCCTGTTCGAGCGGGTCGACGACCCCGACGCCCAGTACACGCTCGAGGTGCGGCGCTCCAACGACGGCGCGATCGCGCTCTACGACCGCTTCCGCTTTCGCTCGGCGGGGCTGCGCCGGAGGTACTACGCCGACAACGGCGAGGACGCCGTGGTGATGTGGCGCACGCCGGCGACGCTGCGCGGCACGCTGGACGACGTTCCGAACGCGCAGCCGCTTTGATCCTCGCGATCGAGACCTCGTGCGACGACACGTGCGCCGCGGTCGTCACCGGCGCCGGCGACGTGCTCGCCAACGTGGTCTCCTCCCAGGGCGTGCACGACCGCTTCGGCGGCGTCGTGCCGGAGATCGCGTCGCGCCATCACGTCGAGCTCGTCAACGCGGTGGTGGACGACGCGCTGCGCCAGGCGGGGAGCGGCCTCGACGACATCGCGCTCGTGGCCGTCACGCAGGGGCCGGGCCTGGTCGGCGCGCTGCTGGTCGGCGTCGCGACCGCCAAGGGGATCGCGGCCGCACGCGGGTTGCCGCTCGCGCCGGTCGACCACCTCCAGGGCCACGTCGCGGCGAACTTCCTCGCGCCGGACCCGATCGAGCCGCCGTTCCTCTGTCTGATCGCGTCCGGGGGCCACACGCTGCTCGCGCGGGTCACCGACCACCGCGGCTACGAGGTGCTGGGGCGGACGCTCGACGACGCCGC
>DATHJG010000798.1:0-2780 GCA_035489875.1 Solirubrobacteraceae bacterium
GCGGCGCGGTCCGGGCGATCGTCATCACCGCCGACCGTAACCCATCAGCCCCGCTGCTGGCACCTGCAAGCGATCGGACTGGAGCGCGCTGCGCCGGCCTGCTGTTAATGCCGCGATGGCGGCCTCGGGCATGTCGACGCGTGCGTGGATGCTGTTCGCCGCGGTGTCCGTGCTGTGGGGCATCCCGTACCTGTTCATCAAGCTCGCGGTCGAGGACCTCTCGCCGGTGATGGTGGCCTGGGGCCGGATCGCGGTCGCGTTCGCGGTCCTCCTCCCGTACGCGATCCACAAGGGCGCGCTGCGCGGGCTGACCCGCCACTGGAAGCCGCTGCTCGTCTACTCGGTGGTGGAGATCGTGTTCCCGTGGCCGCTGATCGGCTTCGGCGAGCAGCGCATCTCCTCCGGGCTCGCCGCGATCCTGATCGCCGCCGTGCCGCTCGTCGTCGCGATGATGGCGCTGCGAATGGATCCCGACGAGCGCGCCGAGGGGGCGCGCCTGGTCGGCCTCGTGATCGGCTTCGCCGGCGTGGTCGTGCTGCTCGGGCTCGACGTCGCCGGGCGTCCGGGCGAGCTGCTCGGCGCGCTCGCGATCCTCGTCGCCGCCGTCGGGTACGCGGCCGGGCCGATGATCATCAAGCACCGGCTGGGCAGGCTGGACCCGGTCGGCCCGGTGACCGCGTCGATGGGCATCTCCGCGCTCGTGCTGACGCCGGCGGCGCTCGCCTCGGCGCCGAGCTCGGTGCCGTCCGGCCAGACGCTGATGTCCGTGCTGGTGCTCGGCCTCGTGTGCAGCGCGCTCGCCTTCCTGCTGTTCTTCGCGCTGATCCACGAGGTCGGCCCGGGCCGCGCGACCGTGATCACGTACGTGAACCCGGTCGTCGCCGTCACGCTCGGCGTCCTGCTGCTGGGCGAGAACGTCGGGCTCAGCGCCGTCGCCGGGCTGCTGCTGATCCTCGCCGGCTCCTGGCTCTCGACGGGCGGCCGGATACCGCCCGGCCTGATGACGCGCGTGACGCCGCGCCGCCGGGAGGCGGCGGCGGACAGCCCGGGCGCGGGCGGCACGCCCGTGCGCGCCACGACCTAGTCCGCCTGCTTCCATTGGATCCATGCGGATCACGCGACGGGAGGCGCTCGCCGGGGCCGGCGCGGCATGGCTCGCGCTGCGCGCCGGGCGGGCAGGCGCGATGCCGCCGGAGCCGTCGATCCCCGCGGCGATGGGCCGCGGCATCGACCTCACGCCGCAGGGCATGCGCTTCCCCGGCTCGCCGCAGGACTACACGGTCTTCCGGACCCAGCCGTGGGCGCCGGAGCTGATCGCCCGCACGACGCACCTCCGCCTCTGGGTCGACTGGACGTTCGTGCAGCCGCGCGGCGACCTCGCGCTCGACGACCCCGCCAACCCCGGCCTGCCGTACGTCGCGTCGCTCGACGCGCAGGTCGATGCGGCGGTCGCCGACGGACTGCAGGTCATCCTCATCCCCTGGCGCTACCCGCGCTGGGTCAACCACAACGCCGAGCGCGACGGCACCAAGTCGCCGGAGTGGCGGCTGCCCGACTCCGGCCACGGCCCGTACAGCCCGTGGGCGGTCTTCGTCGAGGCGCTCTGGGACCGCTACGCCGGGCGGATGGCGTGCTTCGAGGTGATCAACGAGCCGAACCTGCAGATGTGGCCGCAGGACGACATGGCCGAGCGCGTGGCGTGGATGATGTCGACGGTCGACGCGGTCGCCCGCCGCCACGACTTCGCCGCCACGTGCCTGGGCCCGTCGATCTCCGACGCCGAGTCCGACCGGCCGTGGCGGATCACCGAGCGGAAGCCGTTCGTGGCGTCGCTCCTCGCCGCGCTCGAGCAGCGCGGCTTCGCGGGCGGCGACCACTGGATCTGGTCGTTCCACAACTACAACGACTGCGAGCTCGGCGGCGACCGGGTGAGCGACATGCGCGCGCAGATCGCCGGGCGCTGGCGGGGGCGGAGCGCGGACGACGGCGGGCCGCTCCTGTTCGCCACCGAGGGCGGCGTGCGGCTGGTCGGGGTCGAGCGCCGCTACGGCGCGATCTACCCGCCCGACCGCCAGCGCGCCGAGCAGGCGGCGATGCTGGCCGACGCGGTCGGACGCTACGAGCGCACGCCGGGCGTCGGCCTCTTCACGCAGTACACGGTCTACGCCGAGCCCGGCTACGACTGCGGGCTGATCGAGGCCGACGGGACGCTGCGCCCGGCGTTCGAAGCCTGGATCAACGCGTGAGCTGAGGGCACCGGATTGGGATCCGGTGCTCGCCGTACGGCTGCGCTCCGGGAGTTGCTCAGATCTCCAGGAAGCGCATGACGCGCGCGCCGATCTGCACCTCGTCGCCGTGGTGCAGGCGGGCTTCCCGCACGCGGCGGCCGTTGACGTACACGCCGTTGAGGCTGCGGTCGTCGGCGATCATCGGCTCGCCGCCGCGCTCGAGCACGAGCGCGTGGCGGCGGGAGACGGAGGAGTCGTCGAGCACGATGTCGGCGCTCACGCGCCGCCCGATCCGGGTGAACTGGCCGAGCGGCAGCACGACGACCTCGTCGCCATCGGGGATCGCGAGGTAGCGGCCCGGGGCGAGCCGCCAGACGGCGGCGGCGGCCAGGCGCACGCGGTGCAGCAGGGCACCGGTGCGCAGCGTGATCGTGGGGGCGTCGGTCGCCAGCGGGGAGGGGGCCGGGAAGGTCATGGCGGTCATGGCCATTGAGACCTTCACGGGCCTTCCGAAGTTCTGGCTAAGGACTTCCCGGGGGGTTGCTGAGAGCC
>DATHJG010000799.1:0-8073 GCA_035489875.1 Solirubrobacteraceae bacterium
CCGCCGCGCTGTGGGGCCGGCGCGCCTCCCGCCGCTGGCTCACCGCGCTCGACGCGACCACCTACATGCGGATCGTGCTGCCGGAGATCGTGCTGGCGGTCGGCCTGTTCGTCGTGTTCCGCCGGCTCGACGTCCAGTTCGGCGCGACCACGGTCATCGTCGGGCACGCCGTCTTCAACTCCGCGTACGCGACCGTCGTCATCCAGGCGAGGCTGGCGACCATCGGCGGGACGCTCGAGGAGGCCGCAGCCGATCTCGGCGCCTCGCCGCTGCGCGTGTTCCGCCGGGTCACGCTGCCGCTGCTGATGCCGGCGGTGCTGGTCGCCGGGCTGCTCGCCTTCACGTTCTCGTTCGACAACGTGATCACGTCGGCGTTCCTGGCCGGCGACTCGGCGACCCTGCCGGTCCGGATCCTCGGGCTGATCCGGTTCCGCCTGACGCCCGAGATCAACGCGATCGCCTCGGGCGTGATGCTGATCACGTTCGTGTCGTTCGTGCTCGCGATCGCCGTCGTGGCGCTGCGCGGTCGCGGAACGACGCTGCTCGGCGTCCGGCTGAGGAGGGCGCAGGGATGACGGTCGACCGGACGGCGACGGTGGATGCCGGCGAAAGCGCGGGCGCCGAGCGCGCTCCGCGGGTGCGGCTGCGCGGTCTGTGCCGCGAGTTCGAAGGCGTGCGCGTGGTCGACTGCGTGGACCTCGACGTGCAGGACGGCGAGTTCTTCTCGCTGATCGGCCCGAGCGGCTGCGGCAAGACCACGACGCTGCGGATGATCGCCGGGCTCCAGGAGCCGACGTCGGGCCAGATCCTCGTGGGCGGCCGCGACCTCGGCGGCGTGCCGGCCTACAAGCGGCCGGTCAACACGGTCTTCCAGCAGTACGCGCTGTTCCCGCATCTCGACGTCTTCGACAACGTGGCGTTCGGCCTGCGCGAGCGCCGGATGCCGCGCAAGGAGATCGCCGCGGAGGTCGCGCGGATGCTCGAGCTGGTCGGGCTCTCCGACCGCGGCGGGGCGCGCCCGCGCGAGCTCTCGGGCGGTCAGCAGCAGCGCGTGGCGCTCGCGCGCGCGCTCGTGATGCAGCCGGACGTGCTGCTGCTCGACGAGCCGCTCGGCGCGCTCGACCTCAAGCTGCGCCGCCAGATGCAGCTCGTGCTCAAGCAGGTGCAGCACCGCGTCGGCATCACGTTCCTGTTCGTGACCCACGATCAGGAGGAGGCGTTCGCGATGTCCGACCGGGTCGGCGTGATGAATGACGGGGTGATCGAGCAGGTCGGTCCGCCGCGGGAGACCTACCGGCGCCCCGCGACGCTGTTCGTCGCCAACTTCGTGGGCGCGTCCAACCGGCTCGACGGCCGGATCCGCGAGGTGCGCCGCGACCGCTATGCGGTGCAGCTCGACGCCACGGGCGACGCGATCGAGGTGGCGGGCGTCGACGGCCTCGCGGCGGGCGACGCGGCGGTCCTGATCGTGCGCTCCGAGACGCTGCGGATCGGTCCGGGCGCCGCCCACGAGGTCACGTTGGGAGGCACCGTCGCCGACGTCTCCTTCCTCGGCAGCCAGGTCGTGACGAAGGTCGCGGTCGAGGGCGCCGGTGAGCTGACCGCGGCGGCCAGCGGCGACGATCCGGCGCTCGCGGACGAGCAGGGCGACGTCGCGCTGTCGTTCGATCCGCGCGACGGCTGGCTCGTCGCGGCGGCGTAGCCGGTCACCAGACCATGCCGAGCGCGATCCGGACGGCCTCGCCGTTGATGCCCGAGGCCGACTCGCCGGCGAGGAACGCGATCGTCGCGGCCACCTCCTCGGGCGTCACCACGCGCCCGGCGACCTGGGATCGCTCGATCTCCGCCCACACCTCCTCGGGGCTGACCCCGCGGCGCTCCGCCTCCAGCGCCATCGTGCGGTCCGACATCTCCGTGCCGCGCACCCACCCCGGCGTCACGGCGTTGCACGTCACGCCGTAGGGCGCGACGTCCGCGGCGACCGCCCGCATCAGGCCGAGGACCGCGTGCTTGGAGGCGCAGTAGGCGGAGGACGCCGGCGCGCCCAGCTCGCCGGCGGTCGAGCTCACGATGACGATCCGCCCCCAGCGCCGGTCGACCATGTGCCGGGACAGGCCGCGACACAGCTCGAACGCGGCGTCGAGGTTGAGCGCGAGCGTCTCGCGCCACACCGCGGGGTCCTGCTCCCAGATCGGGCGCTCGCGGTTCGTGTCGACGCCGGCGTTGCTGACGAGCACGTCCACGCCACTCAGCCGCCGCACGGCCTCGTCGACGACGCGCGCGCAGCCCTCGGGCGTGGCGAGCGTGGAGGCGAAGACCTCGGCGCCGGTCTCGCGCGCCAGGTCGGCCAGCGGCTGCTCGCGTCGCGCGACGCCCAGCACCCGGAAGCCGTCGCGGACCAGCGCCGCGACCGTGGCCCGGCCGACGCCGCTCGACGCGCCGGTGACCAGCGCGGTCCGCATCTATTCGACGAGCGGCACCGAGGCGACTCGGGCCGTGATGGCGCCGGCGGGCGCGTGGACGACGACCTCCGCGCCGGCGGCGCACGCGCGCGGCAGGATCGCGATGCCGATCTCGCACTCGAGCGCGTAGGAGTACGCGGCCCAGCGCACCTCGCCGGCGGCTGCGCCGCGCCATTCGATCGCCCAGAACGCCTCCATGCGGCCAGGCGGTCCGTCGAGCAGGAGGCCCATGGTGTGGCGCTCCGGCTCGGCCACGCCGGCGGCGGCGAGCGCGTCGGAGCCGACGAACGGCGCCGAGTCGAGGTCGACGAGCCGCCCCGCGCCGGCCTCGAACGGCGTCATGCCGGAGTTGACGTAGTAGTGGTTGTCGGTGATCCCCTGCTCGACGGCGAGCGACAGGTTCGGCCCCGCGATCATCAGGTCGTGCGGCGCGCCCGCCTCGACCACCGCGTCCCAGATCCGCAGGGCGCCGGCGTCGTCGAGCGGGTAGACCTCGAACCCGAGGTTCTTGTTCCACCCCGTGCGCGAGACGACCGCGTCCTCGCCGGCCACCTGCGTGACCGCGCAGTGGTAGTAGTCGAGGCTCTCGACGTCCGGGGAGAGCTCGCGCAGGAGCTCCAGCGACTTCGGCCCCTGGACCTGCATCGGCGCGACGTCGGGCTCGGACACCGTGACGTCGAACGCGTGCGCGGCGGCGAGCCCGCGCGCCCAGAGGGTGAGGTCGACGTCGCCGTGCGAGATCCAGACGACGTCCTCCCAGGGCCGCAGCACGATCGGCTCCGTCATGATCGTGCCCCGGTGATCGCAGACCATCGTGAACCGGCACCGCCCGACCGCGAGCGCGCGCAGGTCGCGCGTGCACAGGTGGTTCGCGAACCGCACCGCGTCCGGTCCGCGCAGCTCGGTCTGGCGCTCGGCGCCGACGTCCCACAGGCACACGCGCGACTGCAGCGCCTCGTACTCCGCACGCGGATCGCGCGCGTAGACGATCGGCATGTACATGTGGTTGTAGACCATGAACTCCAGCGCGCCGGCGTCCTGCGTGCGCTCGAAGTACGGCGAGCGCCGGACGTTGGGGAACAGCGGCGGACGCTGGGCGGCGAGGGGCTCGGCAGTCATCGTCGCCCGGACCCTAACGGCACACGTGCCGCGGGAGACTCGGCTTCCGGACAATGAAACATCCGGCCCGGCGCCCGCGCGCGCACGAGGATCCGCGCCGTCATTCCCATGTCGGAGAAGGAGGATGTCGTTGAGCCCGCTCGATGCCATGCGCGCCGCGTTCGCGGCGTGGGAGCAGCGCGACCCCGCCGCGCTGGCCGCGCTGTTCGCGCCGGACGGGGACTTCATCGACCCGCTCAAGCCCGGTGCGCTGACCGGCCCGGCGGAGATCGAGGCGGGCAACCGGGAGGCGATGGCGGCCGTCGAGGACGTCGTCGTGACGATCGTCCGCGCATTCGAGGACGACACGCACGCCGCGGTGGAGGGCATGTTCCTCTCGCGGGTCGCGGGCTCCGACGTCCGCTTCGACTTCGGCTACATGGCCTCGCTCGAGCTGCGCGACGGGAAGGTCGCGCGCCTGGCGGAGTACTTCGACACCCGCCCGCTGGTGCCGTGAGGGCGGGATGAGCGCCGCCGGGCGCGACTGGACGATCGCCGGCGCACGGGCGCTCGACCTCGACGCCGAGACGGGCGCGACCGATCCCGTGGACGTGGTGGTGCGGGACGGGCGGATCGCGTCGGTCGCGCCGGCCGGCTCGCTCGCGCCGCACGGCGGGGTGATCGACGCGACGGGCATGCTCGTCATGCCCGGCCTCGTGGACGCCCACCTGCACTCGTCGGGCGCGTTCGAGCGCGGCCGGCTGGACAACCTGCCGCTCGAGCTCTTCATGCTCTACGAGGTCCCGCCTGTCGACGCGCAGCCCGAGCCGGCGGAGGTCTGGCGCGCGCGGGTGCTGCTCGGCGCGGCCGAGCGGCTGCGCACCGGCGTGACGTCGGTGCTCGACGACGTGATCTTCTCCCCCGCCCCGACGGAAACCGGGATCGACGCCGTCATGTCGGCGTACGCCGAGAGCGGGATGCGGGCGACGGTGAGCCTGTACCAGCCCGACAAGCCGATGCTCGACTGGTACCCGTACCTGCGCGCGTCGCTGCCCGAGGACCTGCGCGCCGCACTGGACGCCGCGCGACCGCCGGCGGCCGCTGAGATCCTGCGCGGATACGAGGCGTTCTCCGGCCGCTGGCACGGCGCTGAGGCCGGACGGCTCCGCTGCGGCGTCTCGTGCTCCGCGCCGCACCGCGCCACCGACGAGCACCTGACCGGGATGCACGCGCTCGCGGCGCGCGCGGACCTGCCGTTCGTGCTGCACCTGTACGAGTCCAAGCTGCAGCGCGTGGTCGCGGAGCTCGACGGCCGCTCGTTCGTCCGCCGCCTCGGCGACCTCGGCGTCCTGGACGAGCGCGCCTGCCTCGTCCACGCCGTCTGGGTGGACGAGCAGGACGCCGCCGAGCTGGGCGCGGCCGGCGCGACCGTCGTCCACTCGCCGTCGGGCAACCTGCGCTGCGGCAGCGGGATCATGCCGTGGCGGATGCTCGCGGACGCCGGAGTCGCGCTCGCGCTGTGCACGGACGAGGCGACCGTGGAGGACACGGGCAACCTGTGGCACGTCGGGCGCCTCGCCGCGCAGCTGCACAAGCTCGCCGGGCCGGACTACGAGCGCTGGCCGACGGCACGCGAGATCCTCCGTGCGCTGACCGAGGGAGGCGCCGCGGCCCTCGGCCTCGCGGGACAGGTCGGAACGCTCGCGCCGGGGGCGCACGCCGACCTGCTGCTGATCGATCTGGAGACCTCCGTCTACACGCCGTTCGCCGAGCTGCTCAACCACCTCGTGTACGGCGAGGACGGGCGCTCGATCGCGCTCGTCATGGTCGACGGCAACGTCGTCGCCCGCGGCGGCACGGTGCTCACGATCGACGAGCCCGCGCTGCGGCGCCGGGTCGCCGAGCTCACCGCCCGGGCGGGCGACGGCGCGGCAGCCACCGAGGCGTGGGCGCAGCGGCTCTGGCCCTACGTGGACGCGATGTACCGCCGCTGCGCGGCCTACGACGTGGGCTTCTCGCGCTGGGCGCCGTAGCCGCCGCCGCCCGCGGTCTCGACGACCACGGCGTCGCCCGCCATCAGCACGACCGACGCCTTCCCCCCGATCGGCGTCCGCTCGCTTTGCCGCTCGAGCCACACGCGGCTCGGCGCTCCGTCGGCGCCGCCGGCGAGCCCCGGGGGTGCGACGCGGCAGCGCTCCACCATCGTCGTCAGGCGCACGCCGTCGCGGAGGACGCGGTAGCGGCGCCGCAGGCCGTCGCCGCCCCGGCGCGCGCCGGCGCCGCCCGACCCGGTGCGGATCTCGGCGGCCTCGACCCGCAGCGGATACTCGGCCTCGATCACCTCGGCCGGGGTGTTCATGACGTTGGACATGTGGATCCGCGTCGCGGCGTCGCCGGCACGCCCGGCCGACGCGCCGGAACCGCCGGCATGCGTCTCGTAGAGGAAGAACGCCTCGCCGTCGGCGCCGGTGCCGCTGAACAGCGCCAGCCCCGAGGAGCCCATGCCCGCGGCCACGACGCGGTCCGGGACGACGTGCGCGAGCGCGCGCAGCGCGGCGTCGGCGATCCGCTGCGACGTCTCGTGGTTGCCGGCGACGATCGGCGCGCCGAGGTGGGCGTCGCAGACGCTGCCCGGCCGCGTGAGCACGTGCAGGGGGCGATCGAGCCCGGCGTTCGCCGCGACCGCCGGCGCGAGCACCGCCTTGGCGACGTAGCTCGTGGCCGCCGCGGTGATGAAGCGGGTCGTGTTGACCGGTCCGGGCACCTGGTCCGCCGACCCGGTGTAGTCGAACGTCGCTTCCTCCCCGCGGATCGTCAGCCGGCAGCGGATCGCGACCGGATCGCCCCCGGTCCGGTCGTCGTCGAGCGCGTCCTCGCCGTCGTAGACGCCGTCGGGCAGGTGCGCAAGCGCGCGCCGCATGCGCCGCTCGGACTCCTCCTGGAGGATGCTCCAGCCCGTGCTGATCGTGTCGGCGCCCTGGACGGCGGCGAGCTCGGTCAGCCGCCGCTCGGCGATCGCGGTCGCCGCGGCCTGCGCGCGGATGTCGATCGCGCGCTCCTCGCCGCCGCGGACGTTGGCGAGGACGAGCTCCATCGCGTCGGCGACCTCCCCGTCGGCGTCGAACAGCCGCAGCGGCGGCAGCACGAGCCCCTCCTGGTTGAGATCGCGCGCGTGCGGGACGTAGCTGCCGGGCAGCGCGCCGCCCACGTCCGGCCAGTGCGCCAGCGCGACGGCGAACGCCCACAGGCGGTCGCCGTCGAAGATCGGGCGCACCGCCTTGACGTCGGGCAGGTGGTTGCCGCCGACCTCGGGGTGGTTCATGAACAGCACGTCGCCGGGCCGCAGGGCCGGATGGCGCCGGGCCAGCATGCTGCGGACGGTGAAGCCCATCACGCCGAGATGCATGGGGATGTCGTTGCCCTGCGCGACGGTGAGCCCGGCAGCGTCGGTGAGCGCGCACGACAGGTCGCCGGCCTCGCGCAGCACGGGCGAGCGCGCGGCGCGCATCAGGTCGAACCGCATCTCCTCCGCGATCGCCAGCGAGCCGTGGCGCACCGCCTCCAGCACCGCCGGGTCGAGCCGGCGCGTCACGCGGCCTCGACGATCACGTTGCCGTCGTCGTCGGCGCGGGCCACCTGACCCGTCCAGACGGTCACGGTGCCGGACGGCGCGGCGACGAACGCATGGCCGTGGATCCGGGCGCCCTGCTCGAGCTCGCGCACCCCGACGAGGGGAACGCTGCGGACGTCGCCGCCCGGCAGCCGCAGCGCCCGATCCCCGCGCGCCGGCGCGGGCGACGGCTCGGCCGTGGGCCACGGTGTCTGCTCGGCGATCGCCGTGCGGGCGACGATCGCGGTCACCTCGACGGCGTCGTCGACCGTGAAGCCGTACTCGCGCTCGTGCGCCGTGTGGAAGCGCGCCACCAGCTCGTCCGGCCGCTCGCCACGCACCCACGGCACCGACAGCGCCGCGTTCTGGCGGCGGTAGCGCAGCTCGAGCCGGCGGTGCAGCTCCACCCCGTCGCCCGCCGCCCCGTCGAGCCGCGCGAGATCGCGCTCGGCGAGCTGCGCGACCGCGGGCTCGAGCTCGTCGAGCACGTCCCCGGCAAGGGTCGCCCGGACCGTGCGCACGGCTTCCACGCCGACCTCCGCGAGGCAGCACCCGACGGCGGAGAAGACGGAGGCGAGCCGCGGCACCACGACGCGCCGGATGCCGGCGCGCGCGGCGAGCGGCCCGGCATGGACGGGGCCGCCGCCGCCGTAGGCGACGAGCGCGCACGCCCGCAGGTCGTAGCCGCGCCGCACCGCGACCGCCCGGAGCGCCCGCTCCATCAGCACGTGCGCGATGTCGACCACCTGCCACGCCGTGTCGACCAGCGACAGGCCGAGCGCCCGGGCGGCGGGCGCGAGCGCGCGATGGGCGAGGTCGGGATCCAGGCGCAGGCCGCCCACCACGTCGTCCGGGTGGATCAATCCGGTCACGACGCACGCGTCCGTCACCGTGGCCGCCTCG
>DATHJG010000800.1:0-6697 GCA_035489875.1 Solirubrobacteraceae bacterium
GTACGCGCCGTCGCAGATCCCCGACTACTACTTCATGTACGGGTATTGCCAGGCGAAGATGGAGACGGCGGTCCTGCGCAAGGCGCTCGCCGCCGGCGACCTCACGCGCGCGGGCATCCTCGACGCCAAGCTCAACCTCGGCACGGTCGACTTCGGCGGTCTGATGCCGCCGCTCGACTACACCCCGGACCTGGGGCCTGCCGCACGGATGAGCGGAATCTCCGAGGTGAGCGCCACCACCCCGGGCTTCCTGAAGGGCGTCGGCGACTTCTTCATGGGCGACGCCGCCAAGAACATGAAGTTCGAGGCATCGCACTGAGATGCATGGCAGGGCTCGATCGGGTGGGGGCGCCGTGCTGGCGCCCCCACCTAGGCTGTACCCGATGGGGCGATCGGCGCGATCGAGATCGGCCGACGGCGCTCGGCGAGCGACCGGGCCATCCGCCGGCGAGCTCACGCTCGGACGCTGGGTCCGCGACCGGGCGGCGGTCACTCCGGCGCGGATCGCGAT
Source organism: Solirubrobacteraceae bacterium (assembly GCA_035489875.1). GTDB lineage: Bacteria > Actinomycetota > Thermoleophilia > Solirubrobacterales > Solirubrobacteraceae > DASQMT01. The sequence goes on from DATHJG010000800.1 coordinate 512, forward strand.
CGAGTATCGCGGCGAGCCGATCACCTACGCCGAGCTGGACGCGCGCTCCGAGCGGCTGGCGGAGGCGCTGCTGCGACTCGGCCTGCGCCAGGGCGACCGCGTCGCGTCGCTGACCGGGAACCGCCCGGAGCACGTCGAGCTGTTCTTCGCCTGCGCGAAGGCGGCGCTCGTGCTCGCGCCGCTCAGCTGGCGCCTGGCGCCGGCCGAGCTCGCCTTCCAGCTCGCGCACGCCGAGCCCGCCGCGCTGTTCGTCGAGCCCGAGCGGGACGCGCTCGCCGATGCCGCGCTGGAGCTGACCGCAGCGAGGCCCCGGCGGCTGGCGCTCGCGCGCGCCGAGCTGGACGCGCTCGCGCGGCCCGGCGCGACGCCCCCGCAGGACGCCCCCGCGGACGACGACGATCTGCTGCTCCTCTACACCGCCGGCACCACCGGCCGCCCCAAGGGCGCGCGGCTGACCCACCGGAACTGCTTCTGGACCAACCTCAGCTTCGATCGCACCACCGACCTGAGCGCCACGGACGTCGTCCTGCAGCTACTCCCGCAGTTCCACGTCGGCGGCTGGAACGTCCAGCCGCTGCTCGCGTGGTGGAAGGGCGCGACGGTCGTGCTCGAGCCGAAGTTCGACCCGGCGCGCGCGTTGGACTTGATCGAGCGCCGGCGGATCACCACGATGATGGGGGTGCCGGCCAATTATCTGTTCATTGCCAGCGAGCCGCGCTTCGGCGACGCCGACCTCTCGAGCCTGCGCCGCGCGATCGTGGGCGGCGCGCCGATGCCCGAGCCACTGCTGCGCACCTGGCGCGACCGCGGGGTGGAGATCCTCCAGGGCTACGGCCTCACCGAGGCGTCGCCCAACGTCCTGTGCGTGCCGCCGGAGGACGCGCCGCGCAGGCTCGGCTGGGCGGGCAAGCCCTATCCGCACGTCGAGGTGGCGCTCGCGGACCCCGCGTCGGGCGCGCCGATCGACGGTCCCGGCAGCGGCGAGCTGCTCGTCCGGGGGCCGGGCGTCTTCGCGGGGTACTGGCGCGACCCCGAGGCCACGCGCGCCAGCGTGCGCGACGGATGGCTGCACACCGGCGACATCGCCGAACGTGACGCCGAGGGCTTCTACCGCATCCGCGACCGGATCGGGGACATGTACATCTCGGGAGGGGAGAACGTGTATCCGGCCGAGGTCGAGGACGCGCTGCACGAGCATCCGGCCGTGGCCGACGCCGCGGTGATCGGCATGCCGGACGAGCGCTGGGGCGAGGTGGGCGTCGCGATCGTCGTGCTGCGCCCGGGCGCGCGGGTCGGCGAGCAGGAGCTGCTCGCCCACTGCCGCGGGCGCCTGGCCGCGTTCAAGGCGCCCCACGTCGTGCGCCTCGCCGAGGAGCTTCCGCGCTCGGCGTCGGGCAAGCTCCTCAGGCGGGAGCTGCGCGAGCGGTGGGGGACCCGGTGAGCGACGGGCGGGTCCCGGACGCCGCCGAGGGAGTCGCGGCACCGCGCGGCGCGCGCACCGAGCGCGGCGCCCGCACCCGCACGCGCCTGCTCGAAGCGGCCGAGCAGGTGTTCACCGAGCTCGGCTACCACGACGCCTCGATCGTCAAGGTCGCCGAGGCCGCGGGGGTCGCGCCCGGGACGTTCTACCTGTACTTCGGGGGGAAGCAGGACATCTTCGACGAGCTCGTCGAGGACCTCAACCGGCGCGTGCGCCAGGCGATGGCCGATGCGTCGTCGGGCGGGGAGACGCGCGCGGAGGCCGAGCGCCTCGGGTTCGAGGCGTTCTTCCGCTTCACCGCCGAGCACCCCGCGCTCTATCGCGTGATACGCCAGGCCGAGTTCGTCTCGCCTCGGGCGCTGCGTCTGCACTACGAGCGCATCGTCGCCGGCTACGTCCGCGGCCTCGAGGAGGCGATGGCGCGCGGCGAGATCGCGACAGGCGACCCCGAGGTGCTCGCATGGGCGCTGATGGGGGTGGGCGAGATGATCGGCCGGCGCTGGATCCTCTGGGGCGACACCGACGAGATCCCCGCCGGCGTGTTCGAGGAGACGATGCGGTTCATCCAGCGCGCGCTGGACGCGCGACCGTGACGCGGACGACGACCTGATTCCGGCGCTATCGACGCGCGCGCAGGTGGACGCGCTCGCCCTGGGGCCCGAAGATCGCGAGGGCCTGCGCCGGGCCGTCGACCGCGCCGGTCCAGTGCGGTGTCCAGGTCGAGAACTCGGCCGCCTCGCCGGGCACGAGCACGAGGTCGTCGTCGCCGAGCACGAGCCGCACGCGGCCCGACACCGCCGAGCCGTGGTGGAGACTGGTGGACATGGACTTCGACTGGGATTGCATCGTCGTCGGCGCCGGACCGGCGGGGCTGAGCGCGGCGCTGACGCTCGGGCGCGCCCGCCGGCGCGTGCTCGTGCTGGACTCCGGCGCGCCGCGCAACTTCGCCGCCCACGCCATGCACGGCGTGCTCGGCCATGACGGCCTGGACCCGGCGGCGCTGCGGGCGCGCGGCACCGAGGAGCTGGGCCGCTACGGGATCGAGGTGCGCGCCGCCGACGTCGACCCGGCGCGCGCGCGGGCGTTCGACGGCGGCGTCGAGCTGGAGGGCCAGACGGCGCGGACGCTGATCCTCGCCACGGGACTGCTGGACGAGACGCCCGCGATCGACGGCTTCGACGCGATCTACGGGGTCAGCGCCCACACGTGCCCGTACTGCGACGGCTGGGAGCACCGCGACGAGCGGATCGCCGTCTTCGCACCCGTCTTCGGCGGCGCCCACCTGGGCCGGATGCTGCGCCAGTGGTCGGGCGACGTCGTCGTGCTCACCGGCGGCGGCCCGGGCGTCGACGCCGACGAGGAGGCCGAGCTGGCCGAGATCGGCGTGCCCGTCGTGCGCGAGCCGATCGAGCGCTTCGCCGCGCGCGACGGGCGGCTGACGGCGATCGAGCTGACCGGCCGCCCGCCGCTGGAGCGCGACGCGCTCTTCTTCCACGTCGCGATGCGGCCGCGCACCGCGTTGGCCGCCGCGCTGGGCTGCACGCTGGGCGAGGACGGCGGCTACGTGATCGCCGCCGAGGATCGTCAGACCACCATCGACCGCGTCTACGCCGCCGGCAACTGCGCCGACCCGATGCTCAACGTCCCGCTCGCGACCGCCGACGGGGCGCGTGCCGCGCTCGCCGTCAACGTGCGGCTGGTGGGGGACGGGATCGTGCAACCGCGCGCGGCAGGCGCGCCGCGCTAGCGCCCGCCGGCAGGACAACGAGCGCGCCTCTGAAGCTGTCCAACCGTAGCGTAGCGCTATGACAAATGGTAGGGTAGCAATCCGCCCATTGGTAGCGTAACTATCTGTAATCTGGTAGCGTAGGGGCGTGGCCGACTACAAGCGCAGGAGCATCGACGATGAGCTGGACGAGTTGGTCGGCGCTCTCCCAGCACTCGCCCTGGAGGGCCCGAAGGGCGTCGGCAAGACGGCGACAGCCCAACGGCGCGCTTCGACGATCGTGCGCCTGGATGAGCCTGCACAACAGCAGATCGCGGCGGCCGACCCGGCGCGCGTTCTGGCCGGCAGCGGCCCGGTCTTGCTTGACGAATGGCAGCGGGTGCCTGCGCTCTGGGATGCCGTCCGACGCGCAGTCGATGACGGCGCTCCGCCGGGTCGCTTTCTGCTGACCGGCTCGGCAGCTCCGGCCGACGGCCAACAGGACCCGCCACGACACTCCGGTGCCGGCCGCATCGACGTTCTCAGGATGCGCCCGATGACGCTCTCCGAACGCTTGGGGCTCGATAGCACGGTCAGCCTCCGAGCGCTCTTGGACGGTGACCCGGGTGAGGTGGGTGGCAGCACCGAGCTTGGGCTGTCTCAGTACAACGAGGAGATCATCAGCTCAGGGTTCCCCGGCATCCGCGCGTTGTCGGGACGAGCGCGGCGTGTGCGCCTGGACGGCTACATCAGCCGCATCATCGACCGGGACTTCGAGGATGAGCTGGGCCAGCGGGTACGGCGCCCGGACACGCTCCGCAGATGGATGATGGCCTACGCGGCCGCCACGTCGACGGTGACCAGCCTGGAGAAGATCCGCGACGCGGCGACGCATAACCAGGCGACGCCGGCCAAGACGACCGTCTTGGCCTACCGGGACGCGCTCGCGCGCCTGTTCATTCTCGACCCGGTCGACGGCTGGGTGCCCACCAACAACCACCTCAAGCGTCTTACGCAGAGCGCAAAGCACCACATCGCTGACCCGGCGCTCGCCGCTGCGCTGTTGGGCATGACCGAGGAGAAGCTCCTGCAAGGCGAGGGCGGCATGGACGCCATCCCGCGCGACGGCAGTTTCCTCGGGGCCTTGTTCGAGTCGTTGGTCACCCTCTCGGTTCGGGTCTACGCTCAAGCGGCCGAAGCTCAGGTCCGACACCTGCGCACTCGACGCGGCGACCGGGAAGTCGATCTCATCGTTGAAGGGCGGGCCGGCCAGATCGTCGGGATCGAGGTCAAGCTCTCAGCCACCGTCGATGACGATGACGTCAAGCACCTCCGCTGGCTGCGCGACGAGCTGAAGGGCGACTTGCGCGCCGCAGTCGTGATCACCACTGGCCCGCACGCTTATCGCCGCCCCGACGGGATCTACGTCGTGCCGCTCGCGCTGCTCGGACCTTGACGATCAGCGGAAGGCCGGGATCACCGACGCGCCGTAGCCGTCGAGCGTCGCCTCCTGCGCGTCGTGCATGAGGTAGACGTTGAACTGGTCGACGCCGAGCGCCTCCAGCTCGCGCAGCTTCGCGACGTGGTCGTCGACCGTGCCGAGCACGCAGAAGCGGTCGACGATCTCGTCCGGCACGAACTCCGTGTCGGGGTTGCCGGCGCGCCCGTGATGGGCGTAGTCGTAGCCCTCGCGTGCGCGGATGTAGTCGGTGAGGGCAATCGGTATTCTGTCTCGCCCGGAGGGCTCGCCACCGCTTCGCTCGCCCCCCTCGCCGTAGCGGCGGACGAGGTCGGCGACGTGGTTGCCGACCATCCCGCCGAACCAGCGGCACTGGTCGCGCGCGTGGGCGAGGTCGTCACCGAGGTATGCGGGCGCCGCGACGCAGATCGCGATCTCGTCGGGATCGCGCCCCGCCGCTTCCGCGGCCGCGCGCACGCGGTCCACCGTCCAGCGCAGGATCACCGGGTCGGCGAGCTGGAGGATGAACCCGTCGGCCTTGCGGCCGACGAGCGCGAGCGCCTTCGGCCCGTAGCCGGCGAGCCACACGTCGAGCTTGCCGTCGCGCACCCACGGGATCGAGACCTCGCCGCCGGGCGTCTCGATCGAGCGCCCCTCGGCGAGCTCCTTGATGACGTGCATCGCCTCCTCGGTCTGCGCCAGCGTCGTCGGCGGCTTGCCGAGCACGCGGCGCGCGGAGTCGCCGCGGCCGATCCCGCAGATCGTGCGGTTGCCGAAGCCCTCGTTGAGCGTCGCGAACAGCGAGGCGGTGACGGTCGGGTCGCGCGTCGCGGGGTTGGTGACGAACGGGCCGACCATGATCCGCTCGGTGGCCGCGAGCATCTGCGCGTAGATGACGTACGGCTCCTGCCACAGGATGTGCGAGTCGAACGTCCACGCGTGCGTGAAGCCGAGCCCCTCGGCGCGCTGCGTGAGCTCGACCACCCGTCGCTGCGGCGGGTCGGTCTGGAACGTCACGCCGAAATCCACGGCGATCAGTCCGCCGTCGCGGTGACCGGGGAGCGGGCGCCCGACTGCGCCCGCGAGAGCGCGACGTACGTGATCGCCGAGAGCCCGAACGCGACGAACACGCCATAGCGGTAGAGCTGGTCGAAGAACCCAGGGTCGGCGATCACGCCGCCCTCCGTCGTGGCGGCGTGGATGAACCCGGGGAGCACCGGGATCACGCCCGCCGCGACCGCGACGAGTGCGCGCACGTTATAGCCGTTCGAGTACCAGTAGTCGCCGCCCTCGCCGGCGCGGTAGAGCTGCTCGACGTCCAGCCTCGTGCGGCGGATCAGCCAGTAGTCGAACACCATCACCGCGAGGAACGCGGCGAGCAGGCTGCCGTAGCCCACGAGCCACGTGAAGATGTACGCGCCGACGTCCTCGTAGAGCTTCCACGGGAACGAGACGATCCCGATGACCGCGGTGATCAGCCCGCCGGTGCGGAACGAGATCTGGCGCGGCGAGAGGTTCGAGAAGTCGTTCGACGGCGAGACG
>DATHJG010000801.1:0-3773 GCA_035489875.1 Solirubrobacteraceae bacterium
CCGGCGTGTCGGCGACGTCGTTGAACGAGTGCCGCGACCCGAGCGCCCGCACCCGCGACCGCGCCGCGACCACCTCCCGCAGCTGCGCCACCGTCGTCGGGCGCACGATCTCCGCCGCGGTGTAGGCGATGTTGCCGGCCCAGTTGTGCTCCACTACCCGCGCTCCTGTCTGTGCGCCAGCGCGGCCGCCTGGATGCGGCTCTTCACACCCAGCTTCCGCAGGATGTTCGACACGTGCACGCTCGCCGTCTTCGTGCTGATGTACAGCTCCGCCGCGATCTCCGCGTTCGTCAGCCCGCGCCCGACCAGCGTGAAGATCTCCGTCTCCCGCGCGGTCAGCCCCGGTACGGACGACGACCCGGTGGCCGGCGCGAGGCCGGCCCGCGCGCCCAGCGTCGCCGCCTGCTCGGCCAGCGGCGCCGCCCCCAGCGCCGTCGCGATCTCGCCCGCCTCGGCGAGCAGTGCCGCCGCGCGCGACCGGGAACCCTTGGCGGACAACAACGCCTCGGCCGCGCGGAACCGCGCGTAGGCCGTCACGTAGCGGTCCGGGCCGCCGTCGAGCGCCGACCACACCAACGGGTCCGGCCTCGGGTTCAACCGCGTGCGCTCGGCTTCCGCGAGCGCGTACGCCCGCAGCGTCCTCGGCAGCGCGACCACGCCCCGCGCCGTCAGCGCCGCCCGGTGCCGCTGCCCGGTGGCGAGCAGCTCGTCGGCCGCGGCGGGGTCGGCGCCCTCCGCCGCCGCCAGCCACACCCCGGTCGCCACGAGCCGGGCCACCAGCCACAGGTCCTGCGCGGGCAACGCGAGCTCGAGGCCGTCGCGGACCGCCGCCCACCCCGGTGCCCACTGGCCGCGGGCGCCCGCGAGCCGCGCCCGCAGGTGCGCGAGCTCCGACCCGTACTGCGCGTCGTCCTGACCGTCGAGCACCGCGCCGATCCGCTTCAGCAGATCCGCGGCGGCGTCGAGCTCCCCGCGCCGCACCAGGATCTCCGCGCGCGGCAGGTCGACGAACACCCAGTTGAACGGGTCCGCCGCCGGGTCGTTCGGGTCGCCGGAGGCGTCGACGGCCTCGTCCCAGCGGGAGAGCTCGGCGAGCGCGCGCACCGCGTTGCCCACGATCGGCAGCAGGTAGATGTCGAAGCCGAGCGAGCCGGCCCGCTCGATCCCGGTCCTGGCGAGCGCCAGCGCCTCTTCCTGCCGGTCCGCCCAGATCAGGCTCTCCGACATGTTCACGTACCCGACGCCGATGAACCGCGGCACCCCCGTGCGGTGCCCGAACTCGCGGTGCTCGCGCAGGAACCGCATGCCCTCCTCGACGTGCCCCATCATCACGTGCCCGGCGCCGAGCACGGTCAGCGCCCGGTTGCGGGGCACGTCGTCCTCGGTCGCCTGCGCCAGGATCCGTTCCGCGCGCCCGACCGCGTCCAGGTGCCGGGCCGCCAGCATGTCCAACATCATCTGCCACGACTCGACCCGCAGCCGCGCCGGCGAGTCGGCGGGCAGCAGCCGGACGGTCTCCGCGCTCGCGTGCCGCGCCAGCTCCCAGTTGCCGGCGCTGCGCGCCTGGTAGGACAGCTGCTCGTACGCGCCGGCAACGCGTTCCGGGTCGGCGAGCACCGTGAGCCGCTGCCTGGTCAGCTCCACCGCGCGCTGGTTGTGGCCGGCGAGACTCGCGGTCTCGGCGGCGCGCTCCAGCAGCGTGTCGTGGTCGATGCCGGCCAGCGCGACCGGATCGGGGACCTCCGGCCACCGGCGCAGCGCCCGCTCGTAGTGCGCGTGCGCGGCCGCCGGCGCGAGGGCGTCCGCCGCGGCGGACGCCGCCCGCACCGCCGCCGCGAGCGCGGGCGCCGGCTCGTTCGCGGCGTCCCAGTGGTGTGCCAGCTCCGCCGCGACCACGCCCCGCGCGACCGCCAGCTCCGGGTGCGCGGCGAGACACCGCGCGACCGCCGCGTGCGCCTGCCGCCGTTCGCCGGGCAGTAGCTCCCGGTACAGCGACTCGTGGATCAACGCGTGCCGGAACGCGTACGCGTCCGGGTCGACGAGCACGAGCTGCCCGTGGTCGACCAGGTCCCGCACCGCTGCGTCGAGGTCGTCGCCCGGCGCCAGCGCCGCGAGCAGGTCGTGCGGCACGGTCCGGCCGACGACCGACGCCAGCCGCGCGAGACGCTGGGCAGGCGCCGGCAGGCGGGCGAGCCGGGTCACGATGATCTCGCGCACCGTGCGCGGCACCGTGTTCCCCGCGGCGAGGAGCTCCTCGGTGAAGAACGGGTTGCCCTCCGCGCGGGTGACGAGCGTGTCGACCAGCTCGGCGGGCGGCGTGGCGCCCAGGACCGCGGTCGCGAGCGCGGCCACCCCGTCCCGGTCGAGCGGCGCGAGGTGCAGGCGTCTGGTGTGCGGCGACCTGGTCAGCTCGGCGAGCAGCGTCGCGACCGGGTGGTGGGCGGCGAACTCGTCGGCCCGGCAGGTCACGACGACGAGCACGGGCGCGTCGGCGAGCGCCCGGTGCAGGTAACGCAGCAGGTCACGGGTCGCCGCGTCGGCCCAGTGCAGGTCCTCGATGATCAGCACCACCCGAGGGCCCGCCGCGGTGATCGCCTTCGCGACCCCGAGGTACTCGGCGCCGCGGTCCTGCCCGGCGCCGGTGAGCACCCCGGGCAGCGCCTCGACGAACGGCGCGTAGGGGATCGCCGCCTCGAACTGCAGGCAGCCGCCGGTCAGCACGGTCGCGTCGGTGCGGCGGGCGAACTCCAGCACGAGCCGGGTCTTGCCGACGCCCGCGTCGCCGTCGACCACCACGAGCCGCGTGTCGCGTGTGGACGCCAGCACCACGAGGGCGGCGAGCTCGGCTCGTCGCCCGACCAGTTCCGGCACCGAAACCCGCGCCACGCGGAGCAGTATCTACCTCGGGATCTGCCTCGGGCACCAGGAGGCCGGCGCCGTGGTCCCGGGTTAGTGTCGGGGCGTGGCAGAGCCGAAGTCGGAGAGCACGCTGACCGTCCTCGTGGCGCTGGGTGTGAACTTGGCGATCGCGGTGCTGAAGATGGTCGCCGGCGTGATCACCGGCTCCGCGGCGATGCTCGCGGAGGCCGGGCACTCGATCGCGGACACCCTCACCGAGGCGCTGCTGCTGACCGCGCTGCGCCGCTCCGGCAAGCCCGCCGACCGGGCGCACCCGTTCGGCTACGGCAAGGAGCGGTACTTCTGGTCGCTGATGGCGGCCGTGTCGATCTTCACCTCCGGCGCGCTGTTCGCGTTCTACGAGGGCTTCCGCACGATGTTCGGCGACGACCACGAGCAGGCCAGCCCGCTCGTCGGCTACGTCGTGCTGGCGCTGGCGTTCGTGCTCGAGAGCGTCTCGTGGCTGCGGGCCGTGCGGCAGATCCGCGCGGCGGCGGCGGCGGAGAACCGCACGGTGCGGCGGTACCTGCGGCTGCTCGACGACCCGACCGTGAAGACCGTGTTCTTCGAGGACAGTGCCGCGCTGGTCGGCCTCCTGCTCGCGTTCGGCGGGCTCGCGCTGCACGACGTCACGGGCTCGGCCGTGTGGGACGGGCTGGCGTCGGCGCTCATCGGCGTCCTGCTCGCGGTGGTCGCGTACCTGTTGGGGCGCACCAATCTGGGGCTGCTCATCGGGCGGCAGGCGGACCCGGCGATCGTGGGGTCGGTGCGGGAGTACCTCACCGGCGTGCCCGAGGTCGAGGTCGTCGTCGACCTGCTCACGATGGTCACCGGGGCCGACCGGATCCTGCTGTGCGCACGCCTGGACTTCGCGG
>DATHJG010000802.1:0-5772 GCA_035489875.1 Solirubrobacteraceae bacterium
GGTCGCCGGTCAGCTGGAGCTCGCGCGGCCGTGGGCCGCCCACCGCCCGGCGATCGCCGAACGGGTCTAGGGGCGCGCGTCGCTTGACGGGACAGCCCGTCCGCCGGCTGATGCGATGGCTGAACGAACCGCCCGCCTGGACGGAGGACGGCGGCGCGCTGCGCATCACGACGGCGCCGGACACCGACTTCTGGCGGACCACGCACTACGGCTTCGTGCGCGACAGCGGCCACTTCCGCCACCGCCGCGTCGACGGCGACTTCGTGGCCCGCGTGCGGATCGAGGGCGCCTACCGGGACCAGTACGACCAGGCGGGGCTGATGGTCCGTCTGGACGAGGCCACGTGGATGAAATGCGGGATCGAGTACGTCGACGGCCGGCAGTGGGCGAGCGCGGTCATCACCCGCGAGCTGTCGGACTGGTCCGTCGTGGCGCTGGACCCCGCGCCGCCCAGCCTCTGGATCGAGGTCCGGCGGACGGCCGAGGCCGTGCAGGTCTCGTTCGGCGAGCATGCGCCGGACCGCCTGCTGCGGCTCGGGGCGCTGAGCCCGGCCGAGGCGCTCGACGTCGGCGTCATGGCGGCCTCCCCGGACGGCGGCGGGTTCGACGTCGTGCTGCACGACTTCGGCGTCCGGCGGGATTGAGGGTCAGACGGAGGGCACGGACTCCCGCGCGCCGGCCTGCTGGATCGCCGCGAGGGCGTGGGCCTGCGCGACCGTCGCCGGGTACAGCTCGCGATAGACGCCGTACAGCTCGTCGTAGAGCCCGGCCGCCCCGGCGTCCGGCTCGACCGTCGTCGCGATCGGGTTCCAGCCGGCGCCCGGATCGACGAGCCCGGCCGCCATCCCGGCGAGCAGGGCGTCGCCGTAGGCCGCGCCGATCGTCTGCGCCGGGACCTCCTGCGGGCGGCCCGTGACGTCGGAGACGATCTGCGTCCACAGCCCGCCGCGGGTGCCGCCGCCGACGGCCACGAGCCGCTGCGCCCTCCCGCCCGCATCGTCGAGCGCCTCGAGGTTGTGGCGCACCCCGTAGGCCGTGCCCTCGAGCAGCGCGCGGTAGAGGTGCCCGCGCCCGTGCGAGAGCGTGAGCCCGATGATGGTCCCGCGCGCCGCGGGGTCGAAGATCGGCGTCCGCTCGCCGGCGAAGTACGGCAGGACGACGAGCCCGGAGGAGCCGGCCGGCACCGCCGCGGCCTCGGCGACGAGCTGCTCGTAGGGCAGGTCGCCCGCGATCCGGCGCAGCCAGCCCGTGAGCGCGCCGGAGGTGGCCATGCCGCCGGCCAGGCAGTGCGTGCCCGGCATGACGCCGGTCGTGGCCCACAGCGCCGGGTGGGTCCGCGCCTGCGCCAGCACGGCGACGATGAACATCGTCGTGCCGTACATCAGCATCGTGTCGCCGGGTGCGTCCACGCCGACGCTCGCCGCCTCCGCCCACGCGTCGATCGTGCCCGCGGCGACGGGCGTCCCGGCGGGCAGGCCGGTGGCGGCCGCGGCCTCGGGCGTGACGGTCCCGGCCACCTCCGCGGGCCATACGAGCCGCGGGAGGGGCAGGCCGGGCGCGATCTCGTCCGCCCAGTCCTCCGCCCACGCCCCGGCGCCCAGGTCGTAGAGCGGGTCGCACTGGCTGGCGGAGTGGTGGTCGAGCACGTACTCGCCGGTCAGCCGCAGCACGGCGAACGAGCTGGCCATGAGGAACCGCTCGGTCGCCGCCCACACGTCCGGCTCGTGGCGCTGGAGCCACAGCAGCTTCGGCCCGACCGCCTGCGTCGTCAGCCGCGAGCCGCCGCGCGCCGCGATCGCCTCCTCGCCGTAGCGCGCGGTCAGCTCCTCGATCTCCGCCGTCGCGCGCGTGTCGATGCCGTAGAGGATCGCCGGCCGCAGCGGCCGCCCGCCGGCGTCGGCGGCCAGCAGGCAGGGGCCGATCCCGCTCACGCAGAGGGCCGCCGGCGGCGTCGGCGCACGCTCCAGCAGCTCCCGGCAGATCGAGGCGAAGTCCGCCCACCAGACCGCCTCGGCGTCGTGCTCGGCATGCCCGGGGCGCGGCAGCGAGAGCTCGTGCGGGCGCTCGGCGGTGGCGAGCACCTCGCCCGCGGCGGTCGCGAGCACGCCCTTGGAGCTCGAGGTGCCGATGTCGATGCCGAGCAGGAGCTCGCTCACGTCAGGCCGCCCCGCCGAACCCGTCGTAGTCGACGTCGAGCAGCTCGCACAGGACGCGCAGATCCTCCACGCGGTCGCCGGGGACGGCGTGGATGTGGTTGGAGCCGTAGCGGCCCAGGATCTCGTCCGCGGAGGCGTCGAGGCGCGCGAACGCGTGCGGCCAGTGATAGGTGGTCTGGCGCATCATCGCCTCGTTCGTGGCCTCGTCGTACTGCTCGAAGGCGCCCCGGAGCACCTGCATGCGGTAACGCCCGTCGAGCCGGGTGAGCCGCGCGAACGTGAAGTCGCCGGGGGCGGCGAGGTGGTGCACGGACGCGCCGCCGGCCGGGAAGAAGAAGTCCTCGGGGTGCAGGTGGACGTGGCGCATGTTCTCCGCCGGGTCGTCGCTGCGCGCCGCGAACCAGGTCGCGTGCTGGCCCGAGTTGCAGAGGTCCCACACGTCGCGGTCGGCGTGGTGGTAGCGGACGTCGGCGAACAGCACCGGCGTGCCGCTGAGGCCCTTGAGGAGCTGCATCGTCAGCGCGGCGTCCATGTCCGCCTCGGTGGCGCAGACGTGCGTCTCCTTGGGACCGTCCCAGTCGTAGGGGTCGTTGAGGAACGCCTCGGTGACGTCCATCGTCGCGAAGTGGGTGGTGAGCTCGGGCTGGCCCTTGATGCCGCTGAAGTCGAGGTTCCACTCGTCGATCAGCTCGCGCATCGCGTAGTAGGAGCGGATCTGGCGCTCCAGCAGCTCGGGCGTGAGCTGGCGGCCGTCGTAGTGGACGCCCGCGGCGTGGCGCTCGAGCCATTCGCGCGCGGCGCGCACGGGCCCCTCGGCGACCTGCTCGGAGCGCCGCACCAGCTCGAGCTGGTCGATCTCCTCGACGTCGATGCCGAACTTCGCGAGCCACTGGTCACTGTTGGAGACGGCGGTGTACATGCCCATCGGGCGCCCGCCGATGCGTCCGAACGTGCTGCCCGCGAGGCTTCCCGCGGCGGCGGCCGCGTCCACGTGCCTGAGCACGCGATCGCGGACGGCGGGGTCGGCGATCGAGCCCCACGCGCGGCCGTGCCGCCTGCCGATCTGGTCCAGCGCTCCGCCGGCGGCGAGCATGCCGACCATCCCGGGCTGCTGGGGATCGATGCTCGAGAAGAGCAGGATCGGCCCCGGCGTCGCGCGTGCGGCGATCATCGCGAAGTGCGGGAAGGCCCAGACCGGGATGCTGAAGATCGTCAGGTCGGGCCGCCGGGCGGCCATCCGGCGGGCCTGCTCGCGCGCCCCCTCGTTGGTCCAGACCACCTGCTCCGCGCGGAGCACCTCGTGCCCCGCCTCGCCGAGGACCCCGGCGATGCCGTCCTCCACCTCGCGCGTGAAGTCCTCGAGGTCGCGATGCACGAAGTCGCGCCCGTCGGAGAACGTCAACAGTCCGATGCTTGCCAACTTAGGCCCTTCCTTCGGGTTCCAGGTGTCCGGTGCCGGACGAGCCGCGCACCTTGAGCTCGAACGGGAAGCGCTGGTGCTGCGGCGGCTCGGTGCTGCCGCCGATCCGCTCGAGCAGCAACCGCATCGCGGCGTCGGTCATCCGGCGCACGGGCTGCGCGAGCACCGACAGCGGGGGCTGGACGAGCGCGGCCCAGAACGGGTCGTCGAGCGCGATCAGCGCGATGTCGTCGGGCACGCGGCGCCCGTGGGCGACGAGCGCGCGCATCGCGCCGATCGCCATCAGGTTGTTGCCGATCACGAGCGCGGTCACGTCGCCGTGGTCGCGCAGCAGCTCCTCCGTCGCGCGCACGGCGCCCTCGATGCGGAAGTCGCCGTCGACCTCGTGCGGCTCGAGGCCCGCGTCGCGCATCGCCGCCTCGTAGCCGGCGCGCCGCTCCTCGGCCGTCTCGACGCCCGGGCGCCCGCCGAGGAAGGCGATGGCGGTGTGCCCGGCGGCGATCATGTGATCGGTGGCGGTCCGGGTGGCGCCGTGGCCGTCGGAGACCACGGAGTCCGCGCGCTCGTCGTGCACGTGGCGGTCGAACGCGACCACCGGGATGCCGAGGTCCAGCAGCAGCCCGATCTCCTCGCCGGCGGGCTCGGTGGGCGAGAGGATCACGCCGGACACGCGCTCGCCGGCGAGCATGTCGAGGTAGGCGCGCTGCTTGTCCGCCTGCTCGTCGGTGTTGCAGAGGAGCATGCGGTACCCGCGGCTGAAGGCCGCGTCCTCGGCCGCGCGGACCATCTCGGTGAAGTGCGGGTTCTCGATGTCGGAGACGACCACGCCGATCATCTCCGCGTTCTGGCGGCGCAGGTTGCGCGCGAGCCGGTTCGGGCGGTAGCCCAGGTCGGCCACCGCGATCCGCACGCGCTCGCGGGCGTCGGCGCCCACGGTGTCGGATCCGTTGAGGACCCGGGACACCGTGGCCGTCGACACCTGCGCGCGCAACGCGACGTCGCGCATGCTCGGCTCCGCGCCGGGCCCGTCGGCGCGCGCGGGGGTCGCCCCCTCTATCTCGTCCATTCTGGACGGCCCCCGGCGCTCCGGCATGGCTAGCTCGCGTTCGCGTCTGCGTAGACCTTCGCCGCGTTCTCCGGCGTGATCTCCTGGGTGGACAGGATCTGCTCCTTCTCGATCTCGCCGCAGTCGATCAGGATCTTCTTGGCCGCGTCAATGGCCTCCTTGCCGTTGGTCGGGTAGGTGAACGTGGCCGACAGGCGCCCCTCCTCGACGGCCTTGATGCCGCCGGACGGGATCGGGAGCGCATCGATGCCGATGAACTTCATCTCCTGCTCGCGCCCCGCGGCCTTGGCGGCGAGGTAGGCGCCCTCGGCCATCGGGTCGTTGTGGGCGTAGACGACGTCGATGTCGTCGTTGGCCTGGAGCATCGCCTCGAACTGCTGCTGGCCCTTCTCGCGCAGCCAGTCGCCGGCGGCGTCGGCCGTGATCTTGACCTCCGGGTTGCCCGCGATGCCCGCGCGGAAGCCGTCGGCGCGCTCCTTCGCGGGCGTGGCGCCCGGCAGCCCGCGGAGCTCGACGACGTTGCCGCCGTCCGGCAGGAGCGTGTTGGCGACGTACTCGCCCGCCTTTTCCCCGATCTGGACGTTGTCGCCGCCGATGAAGCCGGTGTACGCGTCGCCCTCGACCTTGCGGTCGAGCACCAGCACCGGGATCTTCTGGTCGTAGGCCTTCTTGACCACCGCGGTCAGCGGGGCGGCCTCGTTCGGGGAGATGATCAGCAGATCGATCTGCTGGGTCAGGAAGTTCTCCACGTCGGAGACCTGCTTGGCGTTGTCCTGCGCCGCGTCGGCGAACTCGACCTCGAACTGCGGCACGTTGCTCGCCGCCGCTTCGATGTCGTCGTTCATCCGCTCCCGGTAGGGCTCGGCGTTGTTGGCCTGCGACATGCCGATCAGGTACTGGCCGTCGGGACCGCAGGTCTTGGCCTGCGCGCTCGACTGGGTCTCGCCGCCGCCCTCTTCGTCGTCGCCGCCGCACGCGCCGACGAACCCGGCCAGCGCGCAGACGGCCGTGACCGCCAGCGTGGAACGCATCGAGATGTGCACCTTCACCCTCCTCGGGGTTGGACTACTCATCGGTTGAACGCAACGTCAAGAGAGCGGCCGCCGCCACGATCACCAGCGCCTTGATCA
>DATHJG010000803.1:0-4188 GCA_035489875.1 Solirubrobacteraceae bacterium
CGGTTCACGCGCAGCCAGTCCTGGCGGTCGAAGATGCGGAAGACCGCCTCGGCCCACTTGAGGTACTCGCCGTCGTCGGCGGTCACGAAGTCGACCAGCGTCGGCGCGATGCGCGGCATGATCGACGTGCCGCCGCCGACCCGGATCTCGAAGCCGCGGACGCCGTCGCGCTCGCGCGCGATGAACGCGATGTCGTGGATGCCGGTCAGCGCGCGGTCGGTGTCGGAGCCGGTGAACGCGGTCTTGACCTTGCGCGGCATCAGCTGCGTCGTCGGGTGGCGCACGAAGTAGCGCACGTACGCGCCGACGTACGGCGTCGGGTCCCACAGCTCGTCGTGGCAGACGCCCGCCCACGGGTCGGCCGTCACGTTGCGCACGGTGTTCCCGCAGCCTTCGCGGCTGGAGAGCCCGACGGCGGAGATCTCGCGGATCAGCTCCGCCATGTCGCGCAGCGGGATGTGGTGGATCTGGATGTTCTGGCGCGTCGTGATGTGGGCCTTGTCGAGCGGCGCCCAGCGCTCGACCACGTCGGCGAACATGTCCATCTGCTCGGGGTTGATCCCGCCCCAGGGCAGCTTGACCCGGCACATCTGGACGTCGGCCTGACGCTGCCCGTAGACGCCCTGCTTGAGCCGGAAGCCGATGAACTCCGTCTCGGGCGTCTCACCGGCGAGGAACTTCTCGGCCTCGTTGTCGAAATCGTCGAACTCCCGCGCGAGGATCGGGATGACGTGGCCCGGGACGTCCTCGTGGACCTCCGGGTTGTCGAGCGACCCCTTGCGGCCGGTGCTGGTCGAAGGCTCCATAGCGCCCACAAGTTATCACGGGAAACCCGCTAGGAATTTATTGCTCGGAATCCCGACCCGAGTTGATACCTTTCGTCTCCCATGACGGATTCGCGCCCTGAGGAGATCATCGCCGAAGCGGTCGAGCGGTTCGGCGAGGACCGGCTCGCGCTGGCCGCCTCGTGGCAGAAGGAGACCGCCGTGCTGGTCGACCTCGTGCGCAAGCACGCGCCCGGCGCGCGCATCTTCACGCTCGACACCGGCGTGCTGTTCGACGAGACCTACGCCACGTGGCGCAAGGTCGAGGAGCGCTACGGGATCACGGTCGAGGCCTACCGGGGCGACTGGGTCCCGGGCCTCTGGGCCACCGATCCCGACCGCTGCTGCTTCCTGCGCAAGGTCGAGCCGCTCGAGCGCGCGCTGGCGGACGCCGACTGCTGGATCTCCGGCGTCCGGCGCGACCAGTCCCCCGACCGCGTCGACACCGAGGAGCTCGACTGGGACGAGCGGCACGGCCTCTGGAAGGCCAACCCGCTCGCGACCTGGACCGAGCGCGACGTGTGGGCCTACATCTCCGCGCACGACCTGCCGTACAACCCGTTGCACGACCAGGGCTACTCGTCGATCGGCTGCACGCACTGCACGCTGCCGGGCGCGGGACGCGAGGGGCGCTGGGCCGGACTGGAGAAGACCGAATGCGGACTGCACGCGCCGGCCTCGCGCTGACGCATCTGGAGGCCCTCGAGGCCGAGGCGATCCACGTCATCCGGGAGGTCGCGTCCGAGCTGGAGCGGCCGGTGCTGCTGTTCAGCGGCGGCAAGGACTCGATCGTGCTCGCGCACCTGGCGCGCAAGGCGTTCCGGCCGGGCCGCGTGCCGTTCCCGCTCATGCACGTCGACACCGGCCACAACTTCCCCGAGGTCCTCGCGTTCCGCGACCGCTTCGCCGCCGAGCTGGGGATCGAGCTGCTCGTCGCCTCCGTGCAGGAGTCGATCGACACCGGCCGCGTGGTCGAGGAGACCGGTCCGCGCGCGTCCCGCAACCGGCTGCAGACGACGACGCTGCTCGACGCGATCGAGGCGCACGGGTTCGACGCCGCGTTCGGCGGCGCGCGCCGCGACGAGGAGCGCGCCCGGGCGAAGGAGCGGATCTTCTCGTTCCGTGACGACTTCGGCCAGTGGGACCCGCGCCGGCAGCGGCCCGAGCTGTGGAACATCTACAACGGGCGCGTCCGCCGCGGCGAGCACGTACGCGTGTTCCCGATCTCCAACTGGACCGAGCTCGACGTGTGGGAGTACATCGCCGGCGAGGGGCTCGAGCTGCCGTCGATCTACTTCGCCCACGAGCGCGACGTGTTCGCGCGCGACGGGATGCTCTACGCGGTCTCCGACCACGTCGAGCTGCTCGACGGCGAGGCGCCCGCGCGCGCGTCGGTGCGCTACCGGACCGTCGGCGACATGTCGTGCACTGGCGCGGTCCGCTCGACCGCCGCCACGCTCGAGGAGGTCGTGGGCGAGATCGCCGCCACGCGCATCACCGAGCGCGGCGAGACGCGCGCGGACGACCGCGTGAGCGAGGCCGCGATGGAGGACCGCAAGCGCGAGGGGTACTTCTAAGTGGTCGCTCTCGTCGACTGTTGCGAGAGGGGCCACTAGCCGTGGCCGACCTGCTGCGCCTGGCGACCGCCGGCTCGGTCGACGACGGCAAGTCCACGCTGATCGGGCGGCTTCTCTACGACGCCAAGGCGGTGCTCGCCGACCAGCTCGAGCACGTGGAGCAGGTGTCGGCCCGCCGCGGCACGCCGTTCGACCTCGCGCTGCTCACCGACGGCCTGCGCGCCGAGCGCGAGCAGGGCATCACGATCGACGTCGCCTACCGCCCGTTCGCGACGGCCCGGCGGCGGTTCATCATCGCCGACACGCCCGGCCACGCGCAGTACACGCGCAACATGGTCACCGGCGCCTCGACGGCCGACCTCGCGCTGATCCTCGTGGACGTGCGCGGCGGCATGACCGAGCAGTCGCGCCGCCATACCGCGATCGCCAAGCTGCTCGGCATCCGGCACGTCGTCGTGTGCGTGAACAAGATGGACCTCGCCGGCTATGCCGAGGAGGCGTTCGACGCGATCGTGCGCGAGGTGCTCGAGTGGTCGGCGCGGCTGGATCTCCACGACGTGGCGTTCATCCCGATCTCGGCGCTGCACGGCGACAACGTCGTCGACCGCTCCGAGACGATGCCGTGGTACGGCGGCGAGCCGCTGCTCGCACACCTCGAGACGGTTCCGCTCGACCGCGCCGAAGGCCCGGCGCGCCTGCCGGTGCAGTACGTGATCCGCGCCGAGCGCCGGCTCTACGCCGGCCAGGTCGCGTCCGGCGCGCTGCGGGTCGGCGACGAGATCGCCGTCCTCCCCGGCGGCGAGCGGAGTCGCGTCGCGGCGATCGAGGGCCCGGCCGGGCCGCTCGAGGAGGCCGCCGCGCCGCTCTCGGTCGCGATCGCGCTGGAGGACGAGCTCGACGTCAGCCGCGGCGACCTGATCGCCCCGGTCGCGGCGGCGCCGGCGCCCGTCCGGGAGCTGACCGCGACGCTGTGCTGGCTGGGGGACGAGCCGGCGCGGCCCGGCGGGCGCTACCTGCTCAAGCACGCCGCGCGCACGGTGCGCGCCAAGCTCGACACGATCGAGCACCGGCTCGACCTGGAGGCGCTCGAGCGGACCCCGGCGGCCGAGCTCGCGCTCAACGACCTCGCGCGCGTCCGGCTGCGGCTCGGCGAGCCGCTCGCGGCCGATCCGTACGCGGAGAGCCGGGCGACCGGCGCGTTCATCCTCATCGACGACGCGACCAACGACACGGTCGCCGCCGGTATGGTCGAAGGGTGAAGACCGCCGACACCCGCTGGCACGACGGTGCCGTGACCCCCGCCGATCGCGCCGCCGCACTCGGCTTCAAGGGCGCGACGATCTGGTTCACCGGCCTCCCCGCGTCGGGCAAGTCGACGCTCGCGGTGGAGCTCGAGGCGCTGCTGATCGGCGCCGGCCGGCCCGCGCTGCGGCTCGACGGCGACAACCTCCGTCACGGGCTCAACGGCGACCTCGGCTTCAGCCCCGAGGACCGGGCGGAGAACGTCCGCCGCACGGCGCACGCGGCGGCGCTGCTGGCCGAGGCCGGCGTGGTCGCGCTCGTCGCGCTCGTCTCCCCCTACGCGTCGGACCGCGCCACGGCGCGCGCCGTCCACACGGCCGCCGGCCTCCCGTTCCACGAGGTCTGGGTCTCGACCGGCCTGGCCGAGTGCGAGCAGCGCGACCCCAAGGGGCTGTACGCGCGCGCTCGTGCGGGCGAGCTGCCCGGGTTGACCGGTGTCGGTGACGTGTACGAGGCGCCGGAGTCGCCGGACCTGGAGATCGGCG
>DATHJG010000804.1:0-2098 GCA_035489875.1 Solirubrobacteraceae bacterium
CGGACATCGAGACGACGCGCAAGTACCTGCACTTCGTCCCGCGCCCCGATGACGCGCGCCTCGTGGCGGAGGCGTTCGCGACGCACGGTCAGCCGCTGAGCGCTATTCGTTAGCCGAAGCGAGCCGAACGGACCCGACTCAGCACAGGAGCGCCGAGGTGGCGCTGTGGCGCCATTGCTCCGGCGACGGCTACCTACTGGCCGCGCCGCCGTCCCGGTCGACGGCGGCGCCTATCGGCAAGCCTTCAGGCTGCGCCGAACGGCGGCACGTTGCGGAATACCGCGGGACGCGGATCGTCCGGCTGCGGCGGACGCTCCGCGGCCTCGATCGTCTCCGACAGCGGACGTTCCGGCGCGACAATCTGTAGGCGGCCGTTCGCATCCCGGCGGGCCCTTATCTGGGCAGGCCCGCTCAGCGGCGCCGCGACCGGCTGGCGGGAACGCTGATGACGAGCCATGCCCGGCAAATCGCCGCGGCGCCCTCCACGCGGGGTACGCGCTGGCGACGACCATCGTCTACGCACGCCCGAGAACATCTGGTCCGTCTCGCCGATCTGCGCGCGCTGCAGCATTTGCGCCCACGCTGGCCACGCTGGAGGCCATGAAGCGCAGCGGCACGCTCGCACTCTCGACGCCCGGCAGGCTCGACGATGGGCTGGCCGGGGCCGCATTGCGGCGGCGCGCGGACCGTGACCTCACGTCGGTGACCACGTTCCCCGACACCCGTAACGCTGGAGGGATCGCCGCCGCTTCGAACACACGATCGGCGACACAGTCCCGCTCGTGCGCCCGCGATCCGCGCGCGCAGCGGGCCAGCTCAGGCGGTCGCCGCCGGAATCCGAAACAGGCGAGTTGTCATAGTGCCCGAGCACACGCGGCGAACGAAGGAGATTCCATGGATTTCAAGAGCCTGCAACGCAGGGCGAAGCAGCTCATTGACAGGCGCGGTGGCACCGACAGCCTCAAGGCGGACGCCCAGGAGCTCAAGGACATCGCCAAGGGCCCCGGGACCGTCGCTGAAAAGGCCAAGCAAGCTGGTGACGCGCTCAAGGACCCGGGCGCCAAGGGTCCCGACACGCCCACAGCCCCGCGCCCGCCCACCACTGAGACGCCCGCCCCGTCCGAGCGGGCCGCCGACGCGCCCGATGCGCCTAAGCCCGGCAATCCGCCCGGCGCATAGGCGAAATACCGGTCGCGCCGGGTCCCGAGAGTCGCCAATCGAGCCGCCGGCCCGCGCGGCCGGCGTCGCGAGATCTCAAGGGCGGACGTCTACCTGCGGCGAAAGGTGCGGAGCGGCCCAGTGCCGCCGCGGCGGCACGGTCATCTCCTCGAGCACCCACCGCACGAGAGCGCCACGCGCGAACAAGATCCGGCGTCCGATCCGCACGTACGGGATGCGCCGGTTGCGGGCGAGCTCGTAGAGCGATGACCGAGGCAGACGGATCAACTCTGAGGCTTCGCTGGCCGTCAGGAGCTCGAAGTCGTCGTCGGGAGGATGGGGAGAGCGTCGACGGCCATCTCCTCGTGGTGACGGACACCGCGGTCGCGCTGGCTGTCGAACTTAACGGGGGAGGTCATAGCTCAGGCGGAAGCTCGAAATCGGGGTCGAACGAGTACCACTCGACCGATCGGCAGTCGACGTACGTCTCGACCCATGCGTGCGCCGCGATCGCGAGCTCGCGGAGCTTGCCATGCATCGCGGTGTTGGGTCGACGAGCGGGGCAACTCCGCCAAGGTGTCCGCCACGTTCCGCGCGGCGCCCGCGATGAGTATCGAGACCATCGTCGCGGGACCGACGATCGCGAACGGCTCAGTCGGCGTCGTGGAGGGGAGCGCAGATCGGATCGCGGAGTGCACTCGGAGTCTGTACGCCGCGCTCTCCAGCTCCGCTTCGGCGGTGGAAGCAACTCCCCGCGGGCCGCTACCGTTCCGCGGCGCGAGATCTTCCCAACCGCGCCGGGCGACCTCGAACGACTCGACCGGCGGCCCTCGGAGTTCGTCCAGCTCGTCCACGATGCCGGCGAGCTGGCACGGCTGCAGCTCCGCCCGAAGGACGTCGCTGAGGCCGAGTGCTTGCACGCTGCCGATTCTCGGGGTGG
>DATHJG010000805.1:0-5730 GCA_035489875.1 Solirubrobacteraceae bacterium
CGGCGTGCCGTACGTGTGGGGTGGCACCGCGCCGGGTTCCGGCCTGGACTGCAGCGGCCTCACGCAGTACGCGTATGGCGAGGCCGGCCTGGACATCCCGCGCACGTCCCGTGAGCAGGACATCGGCGCGGAGGTGCCATCGGCCGACCAGCTGCTGCCCGGCGACCTGATCTGCTGGGAGGGCCACGTCGCCATGTACATCGGCGACGGCCAGATCGTCGAGGCGGGAGACCCGGTGCAGGTGGGCCCGCTGCGCACGACCAACTCGGGCATGCCGTTCGTCGGGTTCTACCGCCCGACCGGATGAGTGGTCCCGGCTTCTCCTTTTGACGCGCGCGTCGGACCTTTCGGGCACACTGGTGCGGTACCGGGATCAGGAGGGTTCGTGGAGATCGACATCGACCACGAGATGGGCGTGTTGGACCGCAAGGTCGCACAGGCCGGCGAACAGGCGCGGGCACAGGTCGCGCGCGTCGGCCGGATCAGCGGGCGGGCCAGCTCGCCGGACGGGGGCATCGAGGTCGAGGTGGCGCCCGGCGGGCTGCTGACCGGCCTGACGCTGTCCCCGGCCGCGCTGTCGGCCGACA
The DNA here is from genome assembly GCA_035489875.1 of Solirubrobacteraceae bacterium. GTDB lineage: Bacteria > Actinomycetota > Thermoleophilia > Solirubrobacterales > Solirubrobacteraceae > DASQMT01. The sequence continues at coordinate 588 of DATHJG010000805.1, forward strand.
TGGAGACGCTGGCGCGCCAGATCACCGCGCTGGCCGAGCGCGCGACCAAGCGGGCCGGCAGCAACATGCACAAGGCGCTCGCGCCGGTGCTCGGCGAGCGCGGCGAGAAACACCTGGAGTCACTGGGCTACGTGCCGATCGACGACGAGGACCTCGCCGAGGGCGACTTCTCCGACCCGCTGCGCCACAGCACCCGCCGCGGGGACCGGCCGTGATCGAACGCGAGCCGATCAACCGCACCACCAAGCAGCTGATCGAGGACGGGCGCGCCCGCCAGGAGGCGCTGTCCAAAGTGGACGCGATCCTGGCACAGGTCACCGGCACCGCGCACGACCGCAACGGCACCGTCGAGGTGACCGTCGACGGGCGCGGCAAGCTCGTGAAACTGTGGCTGGCGCCGGAAGCCGCCCGCTACGGTTCGGACGGGCTGGCGCGGCTCATCGTCAAGGTCACGGCAGTGGCCATGGACGACGCGACACAGGCCGGCTACAACAAGGTCGCGCTGCTGCTCGGCGACAACCTCACCTACGCGCTGGAGCAGCTGTCCGGCCGGACGGCGCCGGCGCGCCGGCCGGGCGCCGACGGCATCACCGCGGAGGAGTTCCAGGCCAGACGTGACAAGAGGGTCGGCGAGGCGGAGAGCGACGCCGGCGACCTTGCCGCGTTCGACCCGTCCTCGCTACGTTCCGACCGGTGATCCACCGCGAATCCGCCACCACGTAGGCTGCCGTCGTTCTGAGTGCCCACGGATTGCCTCACCCGGAGGTCCAGCAATGTCCCAGGACATCGTCTCGATCGAGCTCGGCCTGCCACAGGGCGATGTCGTCACCCTGTGGGCGCCGCGCTGGCGCGAGGACGGCGAGGAGTGGGAGGCCTTCCTCGGTCACGAGGACGACCTGTACGCGTTCCCCGACGCCGCGCACCTCGCCGCGTTCGTCCGCACGGTCGACGAGCACGACCTCGCCGACCACCCGGCGTGGGACGTGGTGCCCGAGCTGTCGGTGCCCGAGCTGCTGCCCGACGAGGCGCACACGTACGACCTCGTCGGCGTCCCGGAGCTCGCGGCCGAGGAGCCGGACACGTGGACCATCGGCGAGCTGGCCGACATCATCGCGATCGTCCGGTCGCTCGCGGATGTGTGCGACCTCGACGACGTGCGCGAGGTGCTGAACTCGGCCGCCGGGTTCTCCGTGCTGGAGCAGGGCACGTTCCCGTTCACCGGGCGCGAGGGCGAGAAGCTGTGGACCGACCTCGCGGAGACCATCGCCGAGCGGTGGGACGAGGTGCTCGACGCGATCGACGACGTCGTGTACGTGCCCGAGGTGGACGCGACGGTGCTCGACCAGACCACCGACGAGCTGGCCGCGTTCCAGGCCGAGTCGGCGGAGGCGGAGAGCGCGCTCGACGCGGAGGACGCCGACGAGGTCGACGGCGAGTCCAAAAAGGACGATGAAGACGCGGACGAGGCCGAGGACTCCGACGCCGAGGACTCCGACGAAGAAGAAGACGAGGAAGAGGCCGAGGAAGAGCCGGTCGGCTTCTGGGGCGAGGTCGGCATCGACCCCATCAAGATCATCACGGTGGAGGCGGAGTACTACACGCTGCGCTGCTACCTCGACGACGAGCCGGTCTTCCTCGGCAGCCGGGGCAAGATCGTGGTGACCAAGTCGCCGAGGGCGCTCGCCAAGTACCTCGCGCAGTCCGCGAACGAAGACAACGACCTCTCCGAGGTGTCGACGTGGGAGGACGTGGCGACGAAGGCCACGGACGGCACCCTGGAGGTCGAGGTCGAGACCGACAACACCTACGTGCTGAACGGTCTCGCCGACGACATCTCCGACGGCCCGGACGCGGTCGACCCGGTGCAGCTCGACCTCGCGGTGGAGTTGCTGAACGACGCGGCCGACTGGGCGGGCGACAAGAGTGTCGCCGAGGCGCTGACGCAGTCGGAGAGCCTCGGCTGGCTGGTGTCGTTCGTGCTGCGGCCGGACCCGACGCGGCTGGCGCCGAGCCCGCCGTTCGAGGCCGAGGTCGCCTCGTGGCAGGCGCTCATCGAGGGCTTCGAGGAGCGCCTCGAGGTCAAGTAGGGCGCACTGCTGGTGGCCTCCGGCCCCCGGTATCCATCGTCCCACGAGACACCGACAGTTCCGGCCGCCCAAGATCGCTGAGCGCCCGGTTGTCCACAGCAGAGCCGACTATCCACAAGGACGGTGCCGCAAGCTCGCGACGCCGTCTTCGTGTCGGTGACATGCCGTAGCGTCGAAACCGGGGGCCGGAGGCCAAGCCCTCGTCAGCCGGAAGCGGCAACGCCCCGGGACTGCAGCACACAATGGCGAAGCGGTGCGGGACGTCGGTGACGTGGACGACCGCGCAAGGGCCGCGGGACCGCCTACGCCATCAGCGCCGCGTAGCCCGGCTTGATGATGTCGTTGATGATCGCCAGGCGTTCGTCGAACCCGATGAACGCCGACTTCATCGCGTTGATCGTGAACCACCGCAGGTCGGCCCAGTCGTAGTCGAACGCCTTGACCAGCTCGGTCATCTCGGTCGACATGAGGCAGCCGGACATGAGCCGGTTGTCGGTGTTGACCGTCACCCGGAACCGCAGCTTCGTCAGCAACCCGATCGGGTGCTGTGCGATCGACGGCGCCGCCCCCGTCTGGATGTTCGACGACGGGCACATCTCGAGCGGGATCCGGCGGTCGCGCACGTAGCTCGCGAGGCGCCCGAGGTGGATGGTGCCGTCGCCGTCGACCTTGATGTCGTCGACGATCCGCACGCCGTGCCCGAGCCGCTCCGCGCCGCAGTGCTGGATGGCCTCCCAGATCGACGGCAGCCCGAACGCCTCGCCCGCGTGGATCGTGAAGTGCGCGTTCTGCTGACGCAGGTACTCGAACGCGTCGAGGTTGCGCGTCGGGGGGAAGCCCGCCTCCGGCCCGGCGATGTCGAACCCGACCACGCCGCTGTCCCGGTGCCGCACGGCCAGCTCGGCGATCTCCAGCGACCGCGCGTTCTGCCGCATGGCGCACAGCAGCGTGCCGATCCGGATCCGCCGCCCGTTCTCGAGCGCGCGCCGCTCGCCGAGCCGGAAGCCCTCCTGGACTGCTTCTACGATCGTGTCGAGGGTGAGCCCGTTCTCGCAGAACAGTTCCGGGGCGTAACGCACCTCGGCGTAGACGACACCGTCCGCCGCGAGATCCTCCGCGCACTCCGCGGCCACCCGAACGAGTGCGTCGGTGTTCTGCATGACACCGCACGTGTGCGCGAACGTCTCGAGGTACCGGACCAGTGAGCCGGAGTCGGCGGCCTCGGTGAACCAGCGGCCGAGTTCGCCGGCGTCGCTGGTAGGGAGATCGCGGTAACCACTCGCCTCGGCCAGCTCGACGACCGTGGCGGGGCGCAGACCACCATCCAGGTGATCATGAAGAAGAACTTTGGGTGCGGCTCTGACAGCCTCCGGGGTCACCGGAACGGGGTTCATGCTCGACATGGTGCAACGGTACTCAATGACCGGTGTCATCCGATCGGGTAACCGAAGGACCACGTAAGGTCATCCCAGGCCGTGGCATTCGCGCTACGACCATCCTCCGATCGGCCCAACCAGTCGCGTCTGGGCCTGCAACGAACTAACGGGTGGTGTATGGACGCGTTCTGGGAGTGGCTAGGCTCCCCAACGTCGGCCCTGCCCCTCCCCACGACGAAGGTCACCTCCGTGAACGAGAACCACAACTCGACGGCGTCGTCCGACCGGATGCGCAACATGCTGGTGCGCGCGGCCGAGATCCGTGAGAGCGAACAGCAGCAGATCTTCGACACGCTGGACGAGATCCACGCCAGGCTGTCGCCGCTGGAGTCCATCGGCGCCGTCCGCAAGCGTCTGTCGGAGCTCCCCGACCGGACCGACGTCACCGCGCTGGCCGCCCGCGTCGAGGACGCGATGGCGAAGCTCGAGGCGCAGGACAGCGCCATCGCGTCGATGGCGAGGGCGGTCGAGGGCATCGTCGACAAGCTGGCGACGCCGTTCGCGCAGCTCGACGGCCGCCTCGACGGGGTAGCGGGGCGGTTCGAGGGCGTCGCGGGCCGAATGGACGGGCTCGAGGACAAGCTCGCGAACATCCACCGCCGCATCGACGAGCTCGACGCCAACATCGACAAGCACCTCGACAAGCAGGACGCGAAGCTCGAAGCGGTGCCAGGCGCCGTCACCGGCCCGGTCCGTGAGCGCATCGACGCCGCGGAGAGCAACCTGCGCGGCCGTGTCGACGAGGTCGACGGCGGTCTGCGCGGCCAGCTCGACTCGACCCGCGACAGCGTCCGCCAGTCCGTGTCGGACGCGTCGGACGTCGTGCAGAACAAGGTCGCCGAGGCGGCCGATGGCCTGCACACGAACGTCGACCAGAAGTCGACCTCGCTGTCGATGAAGGTGGAGGCGTCCCGCAAGGCGCTGCAGGACTCCATCGACGACACGAAGACCACGGTCGACGGGACCGAGCGCCTCGAGGAGCTGGCCGTGCGCCTCGAGCAGGTGACGGGCCGCCTGGACGGCATGACCACGCGCCTGGACGCCGTCGAGGACGGCTTCCAGCAGAAGATCGCGGACATGGGCACCACGCTGGCGGAGAGCCTGTCGAAGGTCGAGGGCACGCTGGGCAAGCAGCCGGACACCGACTCGGTCGCCACGCTGGTGAAGAAGAGCAACGAGGAGTCCGAGCGCCGCATCGGCGGTCACCTCGACGAGGCCATGGCCACGTTCGCGGAGCTCATGATGGGCGGCGGCGCCCCGCAGCCGAGGCCGCCGGCCACGCTGCCGCGCCAGACCGCCCGCCGCCGTAACGGCAAGCCGCAGAAGAACACCCCGAGGAACGAAGAGAACGACGACGCCGACGTGTCGAGCTGACCCAGTGCTGTGAAAGGCGCGTTCGTCAAGTTCGCTCTTGGGGTACATAAGTATCCGCTGGTCAACGCCTAGATTCTAGCTACTGAGGTGGTTCGTGGCGGCGCGCTGGTCCGGTTACTGGATGCCGACTGCCTCGCGGACGTTGGTCAGCACGACGCTCGCGCGGGCACGTGCCTTCTCGGCCCCGGCGGTGAGCAGGTCATCCAGCTCGCTGCCGGGTGCCATGAGGTGGTCATAGCGTTCGCG
>DATHJG010000806.1:0-4272 GCA_035489875.1 Solirubrobacteraceae bacterium
CGACCACGAGGTCGTCGTCGTCGCGCTCGACTCACGCGACGGCGGCTGCACCGCCGCGGCCGAGCTGGAGCCGCTCGGCGTCTCGGTGATCGCCGCCGCCGACGCCGCGCAGGCCGCCCGCCGCCTGCGTCACCGCGAGCCGCTGATCACGCTCGTCGACACGCCGGCGCTCGGCGCCGGCGCCGCCCGTGCGGCCGCCAAGCTCGCCCCCGAGCTGCGCGCGCTCGGCTGCACCGAGGTCCACCTCGCGCTGCCGGCGACGATCAGCGCCGCCGCCGCCGACGAGCTGGCCGCCGCGCTCGCGCCGCTCGGGCTCACCCACCTCGCGCTGACGCACGCCGACGAGACCGCCCGCCCCGGCGCGCCGGTCGAGCTCGCGATCCGCACGCGCCGCCCGCTGTCGTACGTCGCGTCGCGCGACGAGGTGGTCCCCGCCGACCCAGCGGCGCTCGCCGCCCAGCTCCTGCCGTGACCCGGCTGCGGTCCCAGTACGTGACCGTGCTGCTCGCGCAGATCGGCGGGCTGCCCGCCGTGGTGGAGGACGAGGACGACGCCCAGATCCTGCTCTCGCTCGCGGTCCACGCGCCGCCCGGGCTCGACCGCGTGCTCGACCGTCCGGTGCGGATCGAGTGCGTCTCGGCGCGCGGCATCCAGCGCGTCACGGGCCGCGCCGCCTGGTCGCCGCAGGCGCCCGACCAGCTCCGCGTCACCCGCGAGGCCGCCGACACGATCCAGCGCCGCGAGGCCGTGCGGGTCCAGGCCGTCGCCCCGGTCGTGCTCACGGTGCTGGCGTTCCCGCCCGCCGGCGACGGGCCGGTGCGCGCGCTCCCGGCGGCGCCGCTGAAGACCACGAGCCTGAACGTCTCCACGACCGGCGTGCTGGTCCGCGACCCCGCCGCGCTGCCGATGGGCACGCGCGTGGGCGTGGAGCTGGAGCTCGAGCCCGGCGAGCCGCCGCTCCTGCTCACCGGCCGCATCGTGCGCGAGGACGGCGAGGAGAAGGGCATCTGCATCGACGACATCTCGCGTCGCGACCAGAACCGCATGAACCGCTACATCGCCGACAAGCAGCGCGCCGAGCTGCGAATGAGCCGCTGAGATGGCCCGGAAGCGCGACAAGGGCAAGCGCGACGATGCGCCCGCCGACGCCCCGTCGGTCGTCGCGCACCCGCGCGCGCGCCGGAGCATCCGCAAGCTGCGCGCGCGCGCCGGACTGATCGGCCTGGTCGCCGTCGCGCTGCTCTCCCTCCGTGCCGGCGTGCCCCCGTTCGACGCCGTGCTGCGCGGTCTTGCGGGTGGAGTCGCCGCGCACTTCGTCGCCTGGGGCGCCGGCATCGTCGCCTGGCGCCATCTCGTCATGGCGGAGCTGGCCGCGCACCGCGCCGCGCAGGACGCGCGCCAGCGCGAGCTCCGCGAAGCGGTCGAGCAGCGCGCGGCCGACGCGCTCGCCGCGAACGCGTAGGACCGCGCCGTGGAGCCGATCCGCCCGATCGGACCGCGCCCCGACCTCGAGCCGGTGCGTCCGGTCGTGCTCGTGCCGCGCGAGCGCGAGGAGCGCCAGCGGGAGCGCGAGGAGCGCCAGCGGGAGCGCGAGGAGCGCCGGCGCCGCGCCGCGCGGGCCGCGCAGGAGCCGGCCGCGGAGGACGACCCGCCCCGCCTCGACGTCCGCGCCTGAGCCCCCGCTCGTACGGACGTCCGCCCACGCGCCGATCGCATTCAAGTCTCCGCGATCGGCGCCGATCATTGCGGTTGTACAGGGGGGCGACATGGAGTCGCCCCGGCCTTAACCACAATCATCAAGGAGAGATGATCACATGGGCCTTCGTATCCAGAACAACGTTGAGGCGTTCAACGCTCACCGTAACCTGACCCAGACGGCCAGCAAGGCGTCCAAGGCGATGGAGAAGCTGTCGTCCGGCTACCGCATCAACCGCGCCGCCGATGACGCGGCCGGCCTCGCCATCAGCGAGAAGATGCGCGCCCAGATCGGCGGCCTCGCTCAGGCGCAGCGCAACGGCCAGGACGGCATCTCGCTCGTCCAGACCGCGGAGGGCGCGCTCACCGAGGTGCACTCGATGCTCGGTCGCATCCGCGACCTGCGCGTGCAGTACGACGCGGGCACCCTGTCGACCGAGGACAAGGCGGCCATCACGTCGGAGATCACCGCCCTGACGACGGAGATCACCGCCATCGGCACCGACACGAAGTTCAACGGCAACGCCCTGCTGACCGGCACGGCCACCACCTTCCAGGTGGGCGCCAACACGGGCGAGACGATCGCGACCACCGCGTTCACGCTCTCGAACGCGGTCAGCGGCATCACCTCCAGCAGCACGCTCGACGAGATCGACACCGCGATCACCAACGTGTCGACCGGCCGTGCGAACTTCGGCGCGGTGCAGAACCGCCTCGAGCACCGCCTCAACAACCTCGCGTCCTACCAGGAGAACCTGGTGGCGTCCGAGAGCCGGATCCGCGACGTGGACATGGCCAGCGAGATGGTCAACTTCACGAAGCTCCAGATCCTGCAGCAGGCCGGCACGAGCATGCTCGCGCAGGCCAACCAGGCCCCGCAGGGCGTTCTCGCGCTCCTGCAGTAAGGCCCTACATAACCCCACCGAGGGACGGATCGCTGAACAGGCGGGCCTTGCGCCCGCCTGTTCGCGTTAAAGGGCCGCCGCGGGCGGCCGATCACCGGGGGCGATGTCCCTCGAAGTCACGCTGGCGCGGATCGCCGAGCTGCAGATCGCGCTCGCGCCCAAGCCCGCGACACCGAAGGTCGATCCCCGCGCGTTCCAGGGCACGCTCCAGACCGCCCAGGCCGGGCTCGCTCCGGGGATGGCCGCCGCGCCGCTCGCGGCCGCGCAGCCCCTGGCGGCCGGCACGCCGGCGGGCCAGGCGATCGTGAACCTCGTGCGCGGCGAGGTCGGGCAGGCCGAGCAGCCGCCCGGCTCCAACGACTCCCCGCGGATCGCGCAGTACCGCCAGGCGACGGCGGGCAGCGGCGTCGGTCCGTGGTGCGCGTACTTCACGTCGTGGGCCGCGCGCGAGGCCGGCGTCCCGCTCGGCGAAACGGGCCAGGGCTTCGGCCGCGTCGACGACGTGTACGCGTGGGCCCAGCGCACCGGCAAGGCGATCCCGGCCGGCGGCGGCATGCCCCAGCCGGGGGACCTGATCGTGTGGGACGAGCACATCGGCATCGTCGAGTCCGTGCTCCCCGACGGGAGCATCCAGACGATCGAGGGCAACTCGTCGGACGCCGTGACGCGGCGCACGCACGACGCGACCGGCGGCGGCGCGATCGGCTACGTGCGGCTCGGCTGAGCCGCCCCCGGGCGACTCAAGTCGCGGTGGTCGGTGCCGATGCAAGGGCCATGCCGTCCTCCATCCGTCCAGCGGTGGCCGTCGTCCCTGTCGCCCTGCGCGAACCGGGAGAGCTCGACGCGCTCGCGCACTGCCTCGTCGCCCTGACGACGTCCGATCCCGCGCTGCCGACCATCGTCGCCGGCGGTGCGAACTCCGAGCCGGCGCTGCTCGATCAGGTCGCGATCGCAGCCGATGAGCTGGGTGGCGAGCTGGTGCGCAGCCCGGGTGGCGTTCCCGCCGCCGTCAACGCGGGCCTGCGCGCGGCGCGCGACGTCGGCGCCGACGTGCTGCTGATCGGACAGGACGTGGTGCCCGCGGCGGCTGGATGGCTCGATCGTCTCCGGGCACGGAACGACACCCAGGGCCGGCCCGCCGCCGTGGTCGGCGGCCGCCTCGTCCACCCGAACGGCATCCTCGCGGAGGCCGGCCTCTACTTCTCGCTGCTGCTGCGCGAGTGGCTGCCGCGGTTGCGCTACGCGCCCGCCGATCTGCCTGCCGCGCTGACGGCCTGCGCGTGCCCGGTCGGCACCGGCCTGCAGCTGATCCGCCACGAGACGCTCATCGAGGTCGGGCTCTACGACGAGGACCTCACCCTCGAGCACGCGAACGTCGACTTCTGCCTGCGAGCGCTCGGCGCCGGGCTCGAATGCATCTACGAGCCGTCCGCGGTCGGCCGCCGGCTCTCGCCCGCGCTGCCGGTCGAAGAACCGTCGGCCGCGGCGCTGCGCGCACTGGATCGCTCCACGCGCGCGCTGTGGTCGAAGCACGCCGACGTGGACTTCTCCCCCTGGACCCCGGTGATCGCATGACCCTCCCTCGCACGCTCTTCGTCGGCAAGGGCAACTCGGCCGTCTGCTGGTACCGCTGCGCCCTGCCCGCCATGGCGTTGGGCCAGGAGTGGGTGGG
>DATHJG010000807.1:0-4928 GCA_035489875.1 Solirubrobacteraceae bacterium
ATCGTACGAGCCCATGGACCTCGGTCTGTGCGTCGATGCGGTGCGAGGGAGAGCATCGCATCGACGCACAGACCGAGGTCCATGGGCTCGTACGATGCCGGCACGCACGCGTCAGGCTGGAGTGGCCCACCCCGGCGGCGGTTGGCTTCGCGCAGCATGGCGGTCCGCCCTCGCGGCGCGCGGGGGACTGCCCGGATCTCGCGGCCGTCCGGACGCCGGAAGACGAACCGCGACCCGCGCCGCTCGACGCTGTAACCGCCCTCGTGCAGGAGCCGGTGGTGATGCCGGCACAACTGGACGAGGTTGTCGATGCTCGTCGAGCCGCCGTCGGCCCAGTGCTCGATGTGATGCGCATCCACCGAACAGCGGTTCGGGCATCCGGGGAAGCGGCAGCCGCGGTCCCGGCTTGCGAGCGCTCGCCGCAGCGCCGGCGGCACGCTGCGCGTCTTACGGCCCACGCTGAGCGGCCGGCCGTTGCGCTCGAACAGGGTCACGATGGCCGCGTCGCACGCCAGCCGGCGTGCCGTCTCCGGAACAAGCGGCGCGCCGTCGGCGAGCTCGCAGCGCGCGCCGTCGCCGTCGGCGGCGAGCGTCTCGCTGTCGACGTGCACGACCACCTGATAGCGGTCACCGCCGCGCGCACTCGGCCCGTTCGCGAGGAGCGTGTCGGCCATGAGTACGAGCGCATCGGCCCGCCGCTCGCCGACCGAGCGGGGCGGTTCCACGGAACCACCATCGCCCGCACGTGGCGTGCTCGAATCGCGAGGGGTGGAGTCCGGCGATGACGGCGGTTCCGCGGAACCGCCCACATCCTCGAACGACGCACTCGAACCGCCAAGCGACGACGGCGAAGACGAATCCGGCTCCACGGAGCCACCCGCGTCCTCGAACAGCGAACCCGAACCGCCAAGCGTCGAGGCCAGCGACGAATCCGGCACCGCGGAACCACCCTCGCCCTCGCCCGGCGAGCTCGAATCGCGAAGCCTGGAGGCGGGCGATGTGGGCGGTTCCGCGGAACCACCCACGTCCTCAAACGGCACACTCGAAGCACGATCCGGACCCTTCAGCACCGCATGCGGTTCCGCGGAACCGCCGTCAGACCGCACGGAAGCGCGCTCCGCGGCAGCCTCCAGTGCGGCCAGGACGAGCTCTCCCTCCTCGGCGGGGAGGCGCGCGCGGAGCAGCAGCGAGCCGTCGTCGTCGTGGCTCCAGGTCACGAACCGCTCAGGTCGTCCGCCCGCGGCCGCGCGGTCGCGGGCGACGACCCCGCGGTACGCGCGGACGAGGTTCTCGAGCTGCGCGGCCGTCGCGTGACGCGCGAGCGAGAGCAGCTCCTCCTCGCGCTCCACGTTCTCGACCCGCACGAGAGCGCGCACCTTCGAGTAGCTCAGGCGCCCTTCCGCGAACGCCGCGCGGATCAGCGGCAACTCCTCCAGCCGGTGCGCGACGCGGACGTGATCCCGCGCCGCCCGGGGCGCGATCGAGCAGCGCCAGGAGATGAAGTGGGCGCAGCTCTTGCAACCCCACTGCCCCCAGCCACCGCGCCGGTCGAACTCCGCGACGAGGCCCAGCCAGCGGCACGTCGCCGCATGGATGTGCGACGCGAGCTCCGTGATCTCGTGTTCCAGCCGCTCGAGCGGCATTCCGTCCGCACGCCCTGTTTCAATCGAACACATGTTCGTAGACTATGTCGATCGTCGGACGGAAACGGGGCGGGAGGAGCCGTCCCGCGACGGCTCACACGCGGGCGCGCGAGTGCGCGTTCTACGCCGCGGCCGCGAGCGGGTCGCGGCGCGAGAACCGGCGCGCCTCGCGGTCCAGCGGGCGGCCGAGGTAGAAGCCCTGGCCCATGTCGCAGCTGAGGTCGGCGAGCGCGTCGAGCTGGTCCTGGCGCTCGATCCCCTCGGCGACGACGCTCACCCCGAACAGCGAGCCGAGCTCGATGATCATCGCGAGCAGCGCATGGTCGTGCGGCGTCCGTCCCGCGCCGTCCACGAACGGCTTGGCGACCTTGAGGATGTCGACGGGGAGCGAGCGCAGGCAGGCGAGCGAGGAGTAGCCCGTGCCGAAGTCGTCGAGCGCGATGCGCACGCCGAGCGCGCGCAGTGCCGTGAGCACGGGTTGTGCCGTCGGCATCTCGGCGATCAGCACGCTCTCGGTCAGCTCGAGCACGAGCCGCCGCGGCGCCAGACCGGTCCGCTCGAGCACGTCCTCCACGACGCCGACGAGCTCCGTCGTGCGCAATCCCTCGCCGCTCAGGTTCACGTGCACAGCCGCGTCGCGCGCGTACCCGTCCTCCTCCGACCAGGCCGACGCCTCGCGGCATGCCTGCTCGAGCACGGCGCGGTCTATGCCCGGGATCGTGCCCGTCGCCTCGGCCGCCGGGACGAACGCCGACGGCGGCAGGAGCCCGTAGCGCGGGTGGTTCCAGCGCACGAGCGCCTCGGCGGCGACGACCTCGCCCGACCCGACTGCGACGATCGGCTGGTAGTGCGCGACGAACTCGCCCGCGTCCAGCGCGGCGAGGATCTCGTCGCGCGACGGCGCCTTGGTCAGCGCGTTCGGGTGCATGTCCGGCGTGAACGCGCGCACCTGGCCCTTGCCCGCCGCCTTTGCGCGGTACATCGCGATGTCGGCGTGGCGCATGAGGTCGTCGGCGTCCATGCCGGCGCCCGTCGCCGCGGACGCGATCCCGATCGAGGCGCGCACCCAGCACGGCTGCCCGTTCACGGTCACGGCCTCCGAGAGCAGCGCGACGATCCGGTGCGCGACCTCCGTGCCGTGACGCTCGTCGGCGTCCTCGAGCAGCACTGCGAACTCGTCGCCGCCCAGGCGCGCGGCCAGATCGCTCGGGCGCACGCATCCGCGGATGCGATCGGCGGCCGCCATCAGCACCGCGTCCCCCGCCGCATGCCCCGCGTGGTCGTTGATGCGCTTGAAGTCGTCGAGGTCGAGGAAGAGCACCGTGCTCGTGCCGGTGCGGCGCGCGAGCGACTCGTGCACGCGGCGCATGAACAGCGCCCGGTTGGCGAGGTCGGTGAGCGGATCGCGATACGCCTGGCGCTCGAGCGCGCCCTGCAGCTCGCGCATGCGCCGGATCGCCTGCTCGAGGCGGTCGAACTCGAGCGACATGCCGGCGTGGCCCGCCAGCGTCTCGAACAGCCGGAGGTCGGAGCCGCGGAAGTCGCTCGTCGTGCCGAGCCGCGCGCCGAGCAGCATGACGCCGACGAGCCGTGTCTCGCCCGGCACCGGCGCGATCGCCGCCTCGGCGATGCCGTGCTCGCCGAGGTACTCCGCGAGCGCCGGCGGCGCGGAGGCGCGCGACACGACGGTGGCGTGCTCGGCGCGCAGGCAGGCCCGCAGCGCGGTGGCCAACTCGTGGGAGACCGGCTGCATCGTCTGCGTGACGCCGCCGGTGTCGAGCGATGTCCGCAGCGGCACGTCGCCGCCCGCGCCGAACAGGATGATCTCCGCGGTGCGCACGCGGAAGGAGTCGCGTGTGCGCTCGAGCAGGTCGACCAGCGCGGTCTCGACGTCGGGCGCGCGGCTCAGCGAGCGCGCGACCCCGTACAGGAACTCCAGCGACTGATGCTTCGTGTGCTCGGACAGGTACGCGCGGTAGGCGAGGATCAGCACCGCGGCGGGCGGGATGATCAGCCAGCCGGCGGACCAGTCCTGTGCCATCAGCGTGGCGCCCGCGAGCCCGATGCTCGTGTTGGTGAGCGAGACGACGAGGTCGGCGCCGAACATGCGCAGCATCTGCAGCGACGGCAGCGTGTCCTCGGCGAGGGCGATCACCGCGAGCACGAGTGCGGCGGCGACCAGCGAGCCGGCGCCGACGGCAGCGAACGTGGCGGTCCACACGCCCGGCCCGATCTCGGCGGGCGCCGGCATCAGGGCGTGGAGCACGACCACGGTGAGCGTGGCGGTGAGCGCGAACTGCGCAACGTTGAACGCCACCTTCACCGGCGCGCTGCCGCGGACGAACAGGAGCACGGCGATCGGCCCGACGACCTGCGCGACGATCAGCTCCTGGGGCGCGGCGAGCAGCAGGCCCGCGACCAGCGGCAGCTCCGACAGCGAGAGCGTGTGCGAGCTGCCGCGGATGTGCGCGTGGATGACGAAGACCTCGGTCGCCGCGAACCCGAGCGCCAGCGCCCACCATGGGATGTGGAAGCCGTCGGTGTACGCCGGGAGGTCGCGGACGACGGTGACGTACAGGATCACCGTGGCGAGGGCCGTCAGCGCGACGAGCAGCCAGATCGTCGCGCCGCGCAGGCGCCCGGCCCGGTCAGCTTCCATCCGGTCCGCTCCAGTCGCTGCCCGACCAGCGGCGTCCCGACCAGCGGCGTCCCGACCAGCTGCGGCCGGACCAGCGGCGCCCGGTCCAGCCGTTCTCACCGGTTCCGACGCCCGGCGCCGTGCCCTGTGCCTCGGCGCGCAGGTCCGCCCACAGCGCGTAGAGGTCGAGCACTGCCGGCCGGAAGGGCTGCGCGGCGTCTGCAGCGCTCGGCGTCGGGAGCGCCAGCGTGCGGGCAAGGTCGACGCGTCCTGCCCCGTCGGCGGAGACGTCCGCCGGCAGGTCGACCGCGCCCGCCTTGAGCAGCGCCTTCACCTGGTTGGGCGTCAGGCCGGGCCGGGCCTCGAGCATCAGCGCGACGAGCCCGGACACGATGGCGGCCGCCTGCGACGTCCCGCTGCCGCGGAAGAACGCGTCGCCGATGCGCGCGGCCGGGAACTCGGAGTCGAGCGTCGAGCCCGGCACGCGCAGGGAGACGACGGCCGTCCCCGGGGCCACGACGTCGGGCGGGCGCACCGCGTCGCGCGACGAGAAGTCGGCGACGCCGTCGTCGGCCGGATCGGCGGTGTGCTGCGTGTCGGTGGCGCCGACGGCGATCAGGAACGGGTCGGCCGCCGGGAGGTCGAGG
>DATHJG010000808.1:0-2179 GCA_035489875.1 Solirubrobacteraceae bacterium
CGGATCGCGTCGCGGACGTGCTCCCCGCGCAGGTCGAGCCGGTCGGGAAGGCCGTTGACCTCGAGCGCGACGCCTTCCTCGACCGCGACCTCGAACACGCGCTCGAGGTCGAGCGCGTTCTCCGGCCGGCGGTTGATGAGCCGGCCCTTGGGATGGCTGAGGCAGCGCACGTCGGGGTTGCGCAGCGCCTCCTCGACGCGCTTCGTCATCTCGCGCCGCGGCATCCGCTGCCCGCCGTGCACGCTCGCCTGCACCCAGTCGAGCTCAGCCAGCACGTCGTCGGGAAGATCGAGCCGCCCGTCGGCGAGGATGTCGCACTCGATCCCGCGCAGCACGCGGAACGGCGCCAGCAGCTCGTTGGCCGCCGCGATCTCCTCCGCCTGTCGGCGCACGTCGTCGGCCGTGAGCCCCTGGACGGCGCCGACGGCCGGCGTGTGGTCGCAGATCGCGAGGTACTCGTAGCCGCGCGCGCGGGCGGCGCGAGCCATCTCCTCGACGCTCGCCCTTCCGTCCGACCACGTCGTGTGGCAGTGCAGGTCCCCGCGGATGTCGGCCACCTCCACCAGGTCCGGCGGCTCGCCGCGAAACGGCGCCTCGCGCAGCTCCGGCGGGCACCGGGGCAGGCCGAGCGCGCGGTAGACCGCCGGCTCGTCGGCCGCGTCCGGCAGCGGCTCCAGCGCGGCGACGTACGCGGGCGAGCCCGTCGCGCGCACCAGCGCGGTCCCGAAGCGCTCCGGCTCGGCGGCGACGAGCTCGACGGGCACGCCGTCGACCGTCACGCCCACCGCGCGCCGCGCGCCCTGCTCGACCACGGCGACGATCTGGGGCAGTGCGGCGAAGCGCGCCAGCACGGTGGACGGGTCCGGCGCGGCGCAGACCACCGCCAGCAGCTCGCACGAGTCGCGCCACCGCCGCACGTCGCCGGCCGGCTCGCCATCGAGCGCGGTCGCGATGCCGCCGACCAGCTCCCAGGCGCGAGGCAGCACGAGCCCGCGCTGCGGTCGCGGCTCGGCCTCGCGGGCAAGCGCCTCGAGCAGCCGCGCCTCGGTCTTCGGCCCGATGCCGGGCACGGTTCGCAACCGGCCGGCCGCCGCCGCTTCGCGAAGCTCGTCCGCCGTGTGGACGCCAAGCGCCCGCGCGATCTCCACCGAGCGCTTCGCCCCGAGCCCGAGATAGCGACCGAGGCCGACGAGGCCCGGCGCGAGCTCGCGTTCGAGCTCGGCCAGCTCGGCGATCTCACCCGTCTCGACGAGCTCGCGCAGCCGCGCCTCGATACCCGGGCCGATCCCGCGCAGCTCGCGCACCCGGCCCGTCCGCACCAACTCGGCGACCGCGACCGGCGCGCCACGGATCGTCTCGGCGGCACGGCGGTACGCGCGGGCCATGTAGGGATTCGCGTCGGCGAGCTCGAGCAGCGACGCGAACGCCTCCAAGCGATCGGCGATCCGGGAGTTGTCCACCGCGGGCAGTATTCCCCGAGGCAGCGCCGCCGTGGGCTCGTCGCGCGCGGCTCAGGAGGCGCTCAGCGCGGCGATCGCGCGCACTTCGTCGTCCGAGAGCGGTCCGGCGGCCTCGGCGGCGATGCATTCCTCGAGCTCGGCGCGGTTCTTGACGCCGAGCACGACGGTGGCGAGCTCGGGCATCGTCAGCGCGTAGCGATGGGCGAGCAGCGCGGGGGACTCGCCGCGCTGGGCGGCCAGGCGGCGGAACCCGGCGGCGGCGGCATGGTCGCGCGCCGCGGGATGATCGGCCTCCACGGGGCGATCGAGCGAATCCGCCAGCGATCCGGCCGCGAGCGCGCGGATGCCCATCACGGGCACCCCTGCCTGCACGGCTCGCGCGCGATCGCCGGCGTTGTCGGGACGCTCGTCTGCGCCGAACTGCCACATGTCGCCGGTGAGGTCGAGCGCGTTGGCGACGCACTGGATCGCATCCGGAAGCGAGTCGTCGGAGAGCACCTCGTCCAGCGCGCGGAGGTTGCCGACGCCGGTGAGGCCCCATCCACCGATCGCGCCCTCGTCCCGCAGCCGCTCGAACGCGGGGCGAACGACCTCGCGGAACGGCCGGACGCTGAGCAGTCGTGGCGCGAACGGCCCGTCGTCGGGTTGGAGCTGGGAATGGAGCAGGAGGAGATCGATGCGCTCCACCCTCAGCCGCTGCATGCTCGCGCGCAGGCTCT